>DATNLV010000569.1:0-2691 GCA_035602665.1 Bryobacteraceae bacterium
GCTCACCACCCGAGAGGATTTGTTCGAGTACCTGGAAGAGCTGGCCGCGAGCGGCGCCGCCGCTGAGCCCATTCCGGACGAGCTGCGCGCTCCCATCGAGGAGCAGGAAGTGTGGGCGGCGGGTGTCACTTACTACCGCAGCCGGTCAGCCAGGATGGCGGAGGCGCAGAGCGCGGGCGGGGGCGATTTTTACGACCGGGTGTATGCCGCCGAACGGCCCGAGCTCTTCATGAAAGCCGCGCCGCACCGCGTGGTGGGACCGGAATCCCCCGTTCGTATCCGGCGCGATTCGAACTGGAACGTTCCGGAGCCCGAGCTTACCTTGCTGGTCTCGCCCAAGGGAAAGATACTGGGATACACCATCGGAAACGACATGAGCTCGCGGCATCTGGAGGGCGAGAACCCTCTCTATCTGCCGCAGGCGAAGACCTATGACCGCTGCTGCGCGCTGGGTCCGGCAATTCTGGTTTCTCGCGAGCCGCTGGCGCCATCGACGGGTATCCACCTGACCATCCGGCGCGCGGGAGAGTCCGTTTTCAGCGGCGACGCGATGGTGTCCGATATGAAGCGCAGGCTCGAAGAGCTGGTGGAGTTTCTGTACCGGGAGTGTTCGTTCCCGAATGGCAGCTTCCTTCTTACCGGAACCGGCATTGTCCCGCCCGACTCGTTCACTCTGGCCGCCGGGGACCGCGTGGAGATTCGGATCGATGGCATCGGAACGCTGGCCAACACGGTGGAGCAAGCGGCATGACGGAGGCGGGTCTGGAGACCCGCTGCAGGACTGGAGTCCTGCCCCACGGTTTAGAACTGAGAGGCATTGAGCGCAATGACGGAACTGAAGGACAGTACGCCCGCCGAGATCGATCGCGCGGCGACACGGGCCGATGATTGCCTGGAATTCTACGCGGCCCTCGCGCCGGTGCAGATTGGGGCGCTGCTTGAGCGGATCGCAGCGGAGATCGAAGCACTGGGCGCTGAACTGATCGAGCGGGCCGCGGCGGAAACCGCACTGCCTCCAGCGCGTCTCACCGGCGAACGGGCGCGCACGACAAATCAGCTTCGGATGTTTGCCGATCTGGTGCGCGAAGGCACGTGGAAAGACGTGCGGATCGAGCGCGCGCTGCCGGATCGCAAGCCGGCCCGGCGCCCGGACCTGCGGCGCACGATGATCCCGATTGGTCCCGTGGCGGTGTGGGCCGCCAGCAATTTTCCGCTGGCGTTTTCGGTGGCGGGAGGGGACACGGCCTCGGCGCTCGCAGCCGGCTGCCCCGTCGTGGTGAAGGCGCATCCCGGGCATCCGGAGACATCGGAGTTGGTGGCAGGAGCGGTGGCGAAAGCGCTCGCCGCGTTGGGGCTGCCTGCCGGAATCTTCTCCATGGTGCAAGGCAGCGGTCCGGAGGTGAGTCTCGAGTTGGTGCGGCATCCGAAGATGGCGGCCGGCGCCTTCACGGGTTCGCTGCGCGCGGGACGGGCGCTGTTCGACGCCGCGGCGCGGCGGCCCGCTCCGATTCCATTCTTCGCCGAGATGGGCAGCGTGAACCCGGTGTTCCTTCTGGAGGGAGCGCTTTACGAACGCGGCGAGGCGATTGCGGAAGGGCTGAGCCAGTCCGTCAACCTCGGCGTCGGGCAGTTCTGCACGTGTCCCGGCCTGGCGGCGGCGGTGGAGAGCCCGGCACTGGAGCGGCTCGCCGCGGGATTGCGCGACCGGTTCCGGCGAGGGACGCCGGGCACGATGCTGACGCGCGCCATCGCGCGTTCGTACCACGAGGCGGTCGAGCGCATGGCGTCGATCGGTGGCGTGAACACCTCGACGAGCCGCCCGGCGGCATCGGCCGAAGCGTGGCCGGTTCTTTTCGAAGCCGGCGCCGCGACGGTTCTCGCACACGAGGAACTGAGAGAGGAAGTGTTCGGGCCTTCGACCGTGCTGGTCCGTTGCGGGTCGGGCGCCGAACTGCTGGAACTCGCGCGTCATCTGGAGGGCAGCTTAACGGCCACGATTCACGGCACGGTCCAGGATCTCGGCGAGAATGGTCCGCTGGTGGCGCTGCTCGCGCGTAAAGCGGGCCGGCTGGTGTTCAACGGATTCCCGACCGGGGTCGAAGTCTCGGCGGCGATGCAGCATGGCGGCCCTTATCCTGCCACCACCGATCCGCGCTTCACTTCCGTGGGCACGGCGGCCATTCTGCGCTTTGCGAGGCCGGTCTGCTTCCAGGATTTTCCGCCGGAGTTGCTGCCGCCCGAGCTCCAGGATGGCGCGACGCCGCACACCTCCTGACAGTGGGTGCCTCTCCCGAGCCGCTTTATTTTGTCCCGGATTGGTGGTACAAACATTTTAGGGGTGTCTTGTTCCGTGCATTTTCTGAGGACAACCTGTGGATGGCTCGGACAAGGTGCTGTTTATCACGGGCTTCCGGGCGGCCACATCGGGCGGTGGTTATGCACAGAGGGTCGCGCTCCGGAAGTCGTTGGGAGTAAGGGGCGCGGAGATCTGGCTTGCCACCGAAGTCTAAGCCTTATTTAATAGAACAGTTGCTCGCCGATGGCTGCCTCCGACATCATCCTCGATAAGGGTCTTCCGGTCAATCTGGACGCCGAGCGCTTCGTCCTCGGGTCGATCCTGCTGGACGACTCGCAGTTTGTTCAGGTGGCGGGCGCCATACAGCCTGAGGACTTCGCGCTGGAGAAGCACCG
>DATNLV010000575.1:0-5317 GCA_035602665.1 Bryobacteraceae bacterium
TAGCGGTAGCCACGGTGTAGACCGGCATCACCGACGGACCCACCTTCGCCACGTCGCCGATGCGCACCGGCGTTCCCGCGGGCGTGGTCTTGATGACGATAGCGGCGATCTCCTCCGGCGTGCGCGTCTGACCGCTCACCAGGCTCAGCACTAACTGATGCCGGGTTTCGATGAGGCCCGGCGAATCCACCATGTTGCTGCGCGCGATGGCGTCCAGGATGTTCGGAATGGTCGTGCCGGTCTGGACCAGCTTGGCCGGATCCGGCTCTACCTGGAATTCCGGGACCTGGCCGCCCTGCACCACCACCGACGAAACCCCGGTCATGCGGTTGAGGCGCGGCTTGATCTGGTAGTTGGCCATCTCCCAGAGCTGGGTCTGCGGGAGCGTGTCCGAGGTGAGGCTGTAGCCCATGATGATGAACGCTGCGAAGGTCAGGCGGTTGGCGGTGATTCTCGCGGTGGGCGGCAGCGTGGGCTGGATGCGCGCGATCTCGGAGTTGACAAGTTGGAGGGTCTGGAACATGTCCACGTTCCAGTTAAAGAACAGGTCGATTTCGGCCGTCCCGCGGCTGGTGATGGACCACACGTGCTCGAGGCCCGGAACCGTATTCACAGCCTCCTCCAGCGGGCGCGTGACCGTGACCATCATCTGGTCGATGGGCGACACTCCGTTATCGACGCCGATCACGATGCGCGGGAAATTGGTCTCGGGGAAGACCGCCACGGGGATGCTGAGCGCCAGGTAGATCCCGACGGCGATGAGGGTGAGGATCACGAAAACGATGGGCTTGCCGTGCCGCGCGGTCCAGTGCGGGGCGGGGAGCATTGGGGAGTCGCTCATTGGGCTTCGGGCTCCGCTTGCACCTTGACCTTGGATTTGTCGTCAACCCCGAGCCCGCCCGAGATCACCACTCGCTGGCCCGGCTGCGCTCCGCTGATAATCTGGACCCGGTCGCCCTCGCGCACTCCCAGTTCGACCGCTGCAAGATGGGCCACCGAATCCGCGCCGACGGTGAGCAGGGAGTTGCCGCCCTCCTTTCCCGGCAGGATCGCGGCCACGGGCGCCACCACGGCGTCCTTGATCAGCTCGGTGACGATTTCGGCGTGGACGCTGGTGCCAGGTTTCATCTTGTAGCCCGGGTTTTCCGCCTGGACCCAGACCTGGACGGTGGTGCTTGCGGCGTCGGTGGCGGGGCTCACCACGGTCACGCGGCCGTGCGCTTCGAGGCCGCTCTCGACGTGCACGATGGTGGCCGCGTCGCCGACCTTGATCGACGCAGCCTGCGCTTGCGGCACGTTGACGCGAGCCACCACGCGCGAGATGTCCATGACGGTGAGCAGCGGCGTGCCGGCGGTGGCCATTTCGCCTTCGTAAAGCGGCCGGTCGGAGATCACCCCGTCGATCGGGCTGCGGATCTCCGCATAGGCGAGCTGCGCCTGGGCGACCTGCAACTGCGCCTTGGCGGACGCCACCTGCGCGGCGGCGGTCTTGACCTGCTCCTCGCGGCCTACGGTATCGAAGGCGTGCAGGTGCTCCTGGGCGGCCTCGAGTTGCGCCTTCGCCTGCGCGTAGACGACCCGCTGATCGTCGACCAGCTTGCGCGCGAGCGCTCCGTCCTGATAGAGCTTCTCCCTGCTCTCCAGGGCCTTCTGTGCCGCGTCAGCCTGTTGCCTGGCGGCTTCCTCGTCCGTGCGCGCCTTGGTGACGGCTTCGGGAACCGCCGCCGATGTGGTGGCGCGGTAGTTGGCTTCCGCCTGTTCCAGTTGTCCCTTGGCGGCGGCCGCGGCGGCGGAGAGGTCGGCGTGTTCGAGGACCGCGACAAGCTGCGCCGCCTTCACGCGGTCGCCGCGGTTCACCAGGAAGCGCTGCACCGACTTGCTGATGTTGGGGACCACGCTGGCCTGGTTCACGGCGAAGAGCACGCCGTCGCCGGCCACGATCCGGTGGATGTCCTGGCGGGCGACGGGCGCGACCTGGACGGGAGGCGCCTCGGCTGCGGGCTCCTCCTCTTTTTTCGAGCAGCCGAACGTAGCCAGCAGGCACGCGGCCATCAGCAGAGAGAATGATTTCGACATGTGCTTAGAACGCCCCGGTTAGTGTTTGCAGGTTCGCCGCCGCCATGCGGTACCGCAGCAGGCCATCGTCGTAAGCGTTGCGGGCGAGCGCCAGCGTGCTTTGGGCGTCTACCACCTCGAGCACGGTCGACTCGCCGGCCTGGTAGCGCTCCACCGTCAGCTTGAGGCTTTCCGATGACAGATCCATCGAGCTCTTCAGTGACGCCACTTGCGTGGAGGCCGTGTTCGCCTCGGCGTAGAAGGAATGCAGGTCGGCGAGCAGGGTGCGCTGGGCGAGCGTGAGATCGCGCTGGGCCTGCTGCAGCCGCAAGTCTGCCTGCTGCACCTTGCTGCGCGCGGCGCCCCAGGTCCAAATGGGAATGGTCAACTGCGCCTGGGCCACGCTCCCCAGGTTTCGTAAGTGGTCGCGGTCATAGAGGGCGTACTGGTTCGCGTTGATGCCGAAGAAGTAGTCGAACGAGAGCGTGGGGAGCATGGCTCCGCGCGCGGCGGCCCTCTCGTATCGCTGCTGGTCGACCGTCGCCAGGGCCGCCAGGATGTCGGGGTTGTTCTTCGAGGCGAGCGTCTCGGTATCGGCCAGCGGCGGCAGGGTGGGCCCGGTTTCGAGGTCGTCCACCAGGGTGAACGGCTGGCCGTAATCCTCGAAGAGCAGCACGCCGAATCCGATGGCGGCCTTGTCCAGCGCCAGTTGGGCGTCCCCCAGGTCGCGCTGGCGCTGCTCGATTTGGATGCGGCTCTTGACGACGTCGGCGTGCGCGACTTCGCCGCCCTGCTCCTGCTTTCGCGTGATGTCGAGGAACCGCTGCGCCTCGTCCAAGTTGCGCTGCGCATTGCCGAGCTTGCGCTGGGCTGAGACCATGCCGTAATAATTCTGCGTCACCGTGACGATCAGGCCGCGCAGCGCGATATCGGCTTTGGCGCGCGCCACGGCCTCGGCGGCGATGGCGCGGCGGTAATTCGCGCGCAGAGCAGGGGCGAAGATATCGCCGTGCACATTGGCCCAGTTGTTGTATACGTGCGGGCCGTCGTTCGAGACGAAGACTCCCGACGGCGTGCCGTTCGGCTGGGTGTAGATGAACTGGTTGAACCAACTCACGCCGGGCAGGAGCGCGGCCCTGGCTTGCACCCGGTCCCCGTGCGCGAGCTCGGCGGCGATCTCGGCGGAGTAGGCCTGCGCGGCGTAGGTGCGGGCGCGCGCCATCGCCTGCTCGAAAGTCAGAGTGATCGGAGCACCGGCCGGCGGCGGGGTCTGAGCGAAAACGGCTAGGCACAGAGCGGGCCCCAGAATGGCCGCGAGGGAGGTTCTTGGCAGGACCATAATCCAGTGTAGCTTCGAAGATTTACACAGGCGATTCACCATCGATCACCCTCCTAAGATAATCGGTTTCGGATGTCGCGCGTCGCGGTTTCTTGTTCACCGAACTGTAACAGCGGAACCCCTCACGCGCCACGCGCCGGTCGTGCCGGGTTGCCCGTCCGGTCCTTTCCGCCGTTCGCCGGAATTGTGGGGCGCCGCGTCCCTTTGCGTGGCACTCTGCGAAAGGGAGGCAACATGCCGGTTCGTCTCGCTCTTTCCTTGCTGGTACTGGGTGTCGCGGCCGGGACCGCTGCCCAGCCTTCGGGGAGCTTCGTCATCCGCGACGTGCGTGTTTTCGATGGTGTGCGCGTCGGCGGGCCCGCGACGGTGGTCGTCCGGGACGGGAAGATCGCGTCTATAGCGGGCAGTTCGGACGCGCCGCACGGCCTGCCGGTCATCGATGGAGCCGGCAAGACGCTCCTGCCGGGTCTGATCGACAGCCACACACATTCTTTCGGGAACGCCCTGAGACAGGCGCTCGAATCCGGCGTCACCACCGAGCTCGACATGTTCACCGACTGGCGCTACGCGCGCCAGGTCAAGAGCGAGCAGGCGGAAGGCAAGGATACCGATCTGGCAGACCTGCGCTCGGCGGGAACGCTGGCGACCGCGCCGAAGGGACACGGCACGGAGTACGGCCTCAACATCCCGACCATTGCGGGACCCGCCGAGGCGCAGGCCTTCGTCGATGCACGCATCGCGGAGGGTTCGGACTACATCAAGATCATCTACACGGTCCCGCTGGCAATCCCGACGGTCAGCAAGGAGACGCTGGCGGCGCTCATTCAGGCGGCGCACAAGCGCGGGAAGATGGCCGTCGTTCACATCAATTCGCGCCAGGGGGCAATGGACGCGATCGAGTGCGGCGCCGACGGACTGGCTCACCTCTTCACGGATCAGCCGCCGGGCGCGGGCTTCGGCCAGTTCGTGGCCGCGCACCACGCGTTCGTGATTACGACGCTCACGGTGCTGGAGCGCAGTAGCACATACGCGAATGCCGAGGAGGCGCTGCGGCAGTTGAAAGCGGCGGGCGTGCCGATTCTGGCGGGAACCGATGTGCCGAACGTCGGCGCGCACGGCGTGGCGATGCACCACGAACTGGAGCTTCTGGTGCGGGCCGGGCTGACGCCGGTCGAAGCGCTGCGAGCGGCCACCTCGACGCCGGCCGCGGTGTTTCATCTGGACGACCGCGGAGTCATCCGAGCCGGCGCTCGTGCCGACCTGCTGCTGGTGACGGGCGATCCCACCGCGGCCATTGCGGCGACGCAGAAGATTGCGGGCGTCTGGAAGGCAGGCGTCGCGCTGGCCTCCACGGAGACGGCGCCACCGCTGGCGGCCGGGGAACTCTCCGACTTCGAAGACGGCACGACGAAAGCGGCGTTCGGGTTCGGCTGGCAGGCCACCGCCGATAAGATGGCCGGCGGAAAGTCCGAGGCGGAGATCAAGGTAGTGCCGGGGGGAGCGAACGGCAGCAAGTCCTCGCTGCTGGTGGAGGGCGAGGTGCGGCCGGGCTTCGTTTTCCCCTTCGCGGGGGCGGCGTTCTACCCGGCGGCGAAGCCGATGCAGCCGGCGAATCTGTCGGGGGCCAAATCGATCCGCTTCCGGGCCAAGGGAGATGGCCAGACCTATCGCGTAATGGTCTACACACGGGCGGGCGGGTACATGCCCGGCATGCAGACCTTCGCGGCGGGGCCGGAATGGGCCGAGTACACGTTCCCGCTGACGGCGTTCAACGGCACCGACGGGCACGACATCACCGCGATCAGCTTTGCGGCCGGACCCGAGCCGCGGAAGTTCAGTTTTCAAATCGACGATGTCGGGCTGCGGTAAGAGAGAGACTATTCTTCCCGGCCGCAGCGCGCCACGGCGTCGGCCGCGTTGGCG
>DATNLV010000584.1:0-4455 GCA_035602665.1 Bryobacteraceae bacterium
CTGCGGTTGCCGCCATCTGCCAGTGATGCGATCGAACGAAGTGGTCGGCTTCATTTCCATGCGCGACCTGATGCTGGATGAGTTGGAACAGAAGGCCGAAGAGATCCGGCACATGCGCAACTACATCCAGAGCGTATAGGATCAGCTCTCACTTCGCGCCCGAGACCTCGTGAACCTCGACACGCTCGTAGATCTCGCGCGTCTGGTCGAGATTGGCGAACCGCAAGCCCGGCAGCGTCGCCGACGCGGTCCCCGCCGCCACTCCCCACCTCAGCGCGTCCGCGAAAGTGCCGCCGCGCGCCAGCGCCCACGTGAATGCGGCCGCCAAGGCGTCTCCCGAACCGATCGGGCAGACCACGTCAACGCTCGGTGGCACCACTTCTACAATGCCGCGCGCATAGGCTCCCACCGCGCCCCGGCTGCCCAGCGAAAGGATGACCGACTCCGCTCCCATGCTTCGAATCTGAGCCGCCGCCTCCAGGAACTGGCTCCGTGTGATCAGTGCCGTGTTGAGCAGGCGTTCGGCCTCCTGCTGGTTCGGAGCAACCACCGTCGGGCCCGCGCGCACGCCTTCCGCCAGCGCTTCCCCGTCTGTGTCCAGCAGCGTCTTCACCCCATGCTGGCGCGCCGCCTTGATGAGGTCGGAATAAACCGCGCCCGGCACGCCCGGAGGAAGGCTGCCGCACAGCATCAGCCAGTCCGCGCCGGGCAGTCGCTTGCGCACCGCCTCTCCCAGATGGGCTATCTCCTGCTTGCTGAGCCGCGGCCCGGGTTGGTTGAGCTTGATCGTGAGGCCCTGGCGGTCCGTGATCGTGAAGTTGGTCCGAATTCCCTTTTTCATCGGGACGATCTCGGTAGGGAACCCACAGCCGCACAGCAACTGCTGGAACCGCTTGCCGGCCCGCCCGCCCGAGGGAGCGATCGCCACCGTCTCGCCGCCGAAGGAATGGATCACGCACGAAGCGTTCACGCCGCGCCCCCCCGCCGATTCCGACGTGTCCACGATATAGGCGCGGTCTTCGAACACCAGCCGGTCGGCCGTGACGTTGTGGTCGATCGCCGGATTAATGGTCAGAGTCAGGATCAAGCTCTCATTCTAGCCCCCTTTCTTGTTGCCTACGCCCAGCACCGAACCGCGACCGTCCGTACCTACAAGGTTGAAACGCGTCGTTATCTGGCAGGATTTCTTTGGACGCCACGTTTGCGCCAATGCTGGCGGGCGCTTGGCTGGAGTCCGAAATCGCCTCGAACGTTTTGTCTTTTGAATCCGATCGGCGTTCATCGGCGTTCATCGGCGGCCATCAATCTTCCGAGCGCGGCTTTGCGAGATGCCCGACCCGCCGCACCCCGAGGGCCGGCCCCCGAAATTGATGCCTCGGCCTGCCTCGCCGACCCCGGATGCTACGCTGATTAAATGGGGTCGCCGCCATCGCCGTCCGTAGCCGGTAGTGCGCGCGCGCAAGCGTGGCGATCCTATGGCGCCCTGGCTTCCGTCTGCCTGTTCTGGGGCACCACCTACCTCACCATCCGGATGGCCCTCGAATCCTTCCCGCCGCTGGCTCTCGTGGCGATCCGCTTCTCCGTCGCCGGCGCCATCCTGCTCGTCGCGGCCCTCCTGAAGGGTGCCCGTCTGCCCAAGGGCCGCGAGTTGTGGGTCGGCGCGCTGACTGGCGTGCTCCTGCTAGGCGGCTCCAACACCTGGCTGGTGATTGCCGAAACCTGGATCCCCAGCGGCATGGCCGCGCTGTTCATCACCATTTCACCCTTCTGGCTGGTAGGCACCGAGGCCCTGATGCCCGGAGGCGACCGCCTCCACCGCCCCACCATTCTCGGCATGTTGGTCGGCCTCGGCGGCACCGCGCTCCTGCTCCTGCGTGATTCCTCGGGCCAGGGATTCGGCTCCGGTCCGCTCCTCCTGCGCGGCTTTCTTGTTCTCCAACTCGCCAACGCCTGCTGGGCCCTCGGCTCGATCTATTACCGCCGCCAGCCCGCCAAGGCGCACCCGATCGTAGTAAGCGCGATTCAGATGCTGGCCGCCGGACTCGTCCTGGCCCTGGCGGCGCTGGTCATTCCGGAGCGCCCCATCACCCCCACGGTCCGCGGCGTAGTAGGCATCGTGTACTTGATGATCTTCGGCTCGATCGTCGGCTACAGCTCCTACATCTACGCGCTGAGCCACCTCCGTGTAGCCGTAGTTTCCGTCTACCCCTACGTCAACACCGTAGTCGCCGTCTTTCTAGGCTGGTGGTTCTACCGCGAACCCTTCGGCCTCCGCGAAACCGCGGCCATGCTCATCATCTTCACCGGCGTAGCCCTGGTGAAGCGAGCCAGCAAACACTGATGCCTAGCTGAGAGCTGACAGCTGAGAGCTGATAGCTGACATGGCCCCCCGCGTGCTCCACACCACCACTCTAAAGACTTAGAATGAGTGCGATATGCCTGAGGCGATGATCAAACTTGTAAACGTAGAAAAGTGGTACCCGACGGGGAACATGAAAACCTTCGTGCTCCGCCGGATCGACCTCGAAATCAAGGAGGGCGAGTTCGTGACGGTCATGGGACCGTCCGGCGCCGGCAAATCCACCCTGCTGAGCATCATCGGGATGCTCGACGGCGCCTGGACCGGCGAATTCTATTTCGCCGACCACCCCATCCACAAACTCAACCCCAAACAGCGCGCCGAGATCAACAAGAAATACATCGGCTTCGTTTTTCAGAGCTACCACCTGCTCGACAACCTGACCGTGTACGAGAACCTCGAGATCCCCCTCTCCTACCGCAACATCAAGGCTTCCGAGCGCGCCAGCACCGTCTGCGACATGCTCGATCGCTTCCAGATCGTGGGCAAGAAGGACCTCTATCCGAACCAGCTCTCGGGCGGCCAGCAGCAGCTCGTCGCCGTAGCGCGGGCCCTGGTGGCGAATCCCAAACTCATCCTGGCGGACGAGCCCACCGGCAACCTCCACTCCAGCCAAGGCAAGGAGATCATGGAACTCTTCAAGCGACTGCAAGACGAGGGCACCACCATCATCCAGGTCACCCACTCCGAGGCCAACGCGGCCTACGGCGATCGCATCATCAAGCTCTTCGACGGTTGGATCGTGAAAGACTAGGAGGGCGGGCTTCAGCCCGCGCGGGGCTTTAGCCCCGCCGTCCACAAGCGGAACGGAGAATCCCATAAACGGACACTAAACGCATGGCCAGCTCGAATCCCCGCATCCTCATCGCCGACGACCAGCCCGATGTCCTCATCGCCCTCCGCCTCCTGCTCAAAAGCGAGGGCTTCGAGACCGAGTCCGCCAGCTCGCCCGCCGGCATTCTCTCCGCCATCGAGAACCGCGATTTCGACGCCGTCCTGATGGATCTCAACTACGCGCGCGACACCACCTCCGGTCAGGAGGGGCTCGATCTGCTCTGCCGTATCCAGGCCCTCGACAGCGCCCTGCCCGTGATCGTCATGACCGCCTGGGGCAGCGTCGAGGTGGCCGTCGAAGCCATGCGCCGCGGCGCCCGCGACTTCATCCAGAAACCCTGGGAGAACGCCCGCCTCCTCACCGTCCTCCGCACCCAGGTCGAACTCGGCCGCGCGCTCCGCCGGGGACAGCGCCTCGAGGCCGAGAACCGCCTGCTCCGTCAGGAAGGCCGCTCCACTCTAATCGCCGCCGCGCCCTCCATGCGGCCGGTCCTCGAAATGATCGAGCGCATCGGCCCCTCCGACGCCAACGTCCTCATCACCGGCGAAAACGGTACGGGCAAGGGAGTGGTCGCGCAGGCGTTGCATTCCATCTCCGCCCGCTGCCCCAAGCCGCTCATTACCGTCAACACCGGCGGGCTTCCCGAGGGCGTCTTCGAAAGCGAGTTGTTCGGCCACGTCAAGGGCGCCTTCACCGACGCGCGCTCGGACCGCGTGGGCCGCTTCGAACTCGCCGACGGCGGCACGCTCTTCCTCGACGAAATCGCCAACATCACACCGGCCCAACAGGCCAAGCTCCTGCGCGTCCTCGAAATGGGAGAGTTCGAGCGCGTGGGCTCTTCGAAGACCCACCACGTCGATGTTCGCATCCTCTCCGCCACCAACTCGGACCTGCATTCCGAGGTCGCCGGCGGCCGCTTCCGCGAGGACCTGCTCTTCCGCCTCAACACCATCGAGATCCGCGTCCCCCCGCTGCGCGAGCGGCGCGAGGACATCCCGCTCCTGGCGATGCATTTCCTGGGGCTCTATTCGCAGCGCTATCGCAAGGCCGTGAGCGGTCTGGAAACCTCGGCCTTGCAGGTGCTCCTCGATCATCCCTGGCCCGGCAACGTCCGCGAGCTGGACCACTCCATCGAGCGCGCGGTGCTGATGGCGCAGGGGACGCAGGTCAAAGCCAGCGACCTCGCGCTGCGTGCCAGCGGCCGCGAAGGCGCGCCTCGCCTGGAGGACATGAGCCTCGAGGAAGTGGAAGCGTTTCTAAT
>DATNLV010000586.1:0-6749 GCA_035602665.1 Bryobacteraceae bacterium
CGGGCAGCTTCGATTGCGATCACTGTCGCTGGCGACTGTCCGCGTCGAGGTGGTCTGGCCAGATGGCTCCAGACCCGAGCACAGCAATTTGGACTTCCATAACGTCAGCTATCCGAGCCAAGCCGTGATCGGGGATACTGCACCGGAGGTCGAGGATGGCCGAGGCGAGATCAAGCTGCCCGAGGGGTTCGGCTACGAGGCGCAAGCTACGGTTCAATGCGATGCCGGCCCAACGATAGAGTCCCGTGAGTCTCGTCCGGTTCAGCAGATCAAGCTGGCCCACGGGGTGACGCCGCAGAAACTGGTCTTCACGATCCCTGGCCCACCGTGCAAACTGTGGGTTCCTGAGTAGGTCCTACCCGACTTCCAGCACCACCCACCCCGGCAGCGCCGCCGGTTGGTTCTGCAGGAACACGATCCGCCGCGTCTTCGGGAACGGCATCCCCGATTCCACCGCGCGCGCGTACAGCGGGATCTGCCTAAGCACGTCTTTGTAGGCCGCGTCGCCCGTCTCGAGCCACGCCGTCTTGCCCAGCAATCCCCCGCCCCAGCCGAGCGAAAGCACGCAGCCGTTGCCCGTCTCGCGCATGTGCGTGATCCACTGCTCGAGCACATCCAGCGTGTGCGTGAGCGCCGACATGCCCGTCCACGCCGCGTACTGCTTCTGGATCGCCAGCAACCGCTCGGCGTAATCGTTGGCCGCGGCGAACAGCCGTGCGCCGTTGACCGGCTCGCGCCAGTGCAACATGCGCGCGATCTCGGGCTGCGCCAGAAACGCGTTCTCGCGCCACAGCCCCTCGAGCACCGTGCCGGGTTCCACCATCTCGGCGAAAATCGGAGTGCTCAGTTCCGGCTTCGAGCCCGGGACCGTCCCGCGCGGCGCTTGCTTCCAGCCCAGTTCGTATTGGTCCGCGCCCTTCTTCACCAGCGTCGAAACGCGCAGCAGGTAGAGCTTCAACGCGGACACCGGGAAGGTGTCCGAATCGGAAATGGAGACGGCCCGCATGAAGTTCGAGCCGCCCGAACCGAGCGCCTGCTCCTCTGCGTCCTCGCCCGGATGCCGCCCCGACCGGTCGCCCAACAGTTCTTCCAGCGCCGGCGCCGCCGCACTGTGCCACCGCGAAAACAGCATGCCGGTGCGCAGCGCGCCCTTGAGCGCACTGCCAGGCAGGTACGGGCCCGCGGGGCCGGAGAAGAAGGTCGGGATGTGCAGCGTCTCGCCGCTCGAACGTTCCCAATAGGCGGCGGCCGAAGAGTGCTCGAACGGAATCCGCCGGTCGGCGAAGTTCTGCGCGAAGCCGCCCCACGACGCGAAATCCAGTTTGTCGGCGCGCTTCAGTTGCTGCAGGTAGCCCTCCAGGCGCGGGCCCTTGGCCAGCAGGCGGAAAATGCGCCGCTGATCGAGGACGTTCACCTGGTCCTTCCAGACCATGTAGTCGATGGGCGAAAGCTTGCGGCCGTCGCCGACCAGCAGGGGCGTCAGGCACGTCAGCCGGTACTTCATCGGTCACCTCGGACGGGGATGGCCACGGCCAGCGCGAAGCCGCAGCGGAAGACCGGGTGCGGGAAGCCGTCGGGCGCGACGTCGGGAGCGGCGCCGCGCGGTGCAGCCGACGCCAGCAGCACGCTGCCCTCCTCCACCATGCGCGCGATCTTCTTAACTTCGCCGGCCCGCGCAGGGCTGTCGACGCGGCCCCCGCGCTCCGCCAGCGTGTAGGAACCGCGCTGCCAATCGACCGAGTCGCCCTGGGCCGGGCTGAACAGCGAGAGCAGCCAGTAGCCGGTTTCGGTACGCTTCGGCGTGGGCACCGTCGGCGGTCTGGGGGCGGGCGCAACCTGCGGGGCGAGCTCCGGTATTTCGGGGACAGGCTCGGGCACGGGCGCAGCCGCGGGCTCCGGTGTTTCGGGGACAGGCTCCGGCGTTGCTTCCGGCACGGACTCGGGCTCCGTGGGTTCCACCGCGACGGCCGTCTCCGCCTCGACGGCCGGTTCGGAGGCAGGCTCAGCCGGTTCGGACTCGACGGGCGCGGGCGGTTCGGGCTCTGGGGTCCGCTCGCTCACGCTCGCGGTTCGGTGCTCGGACTCGGCTGCGGCCGACGTGTACTCGCGAAGCAATTCCAGAGCGGTCGGCGTATGCACCGCAGCCCGCACCGGCGGAGCCGGCGGCAAAGGCGCGCGGACTGGCTCCGGCACGATCAAATCCGGCAGCGAGCCACTGACAAACTCGGGCTGCGCGGAACGTCCCCAACCCAGCGAGCGCTCGCCGCCGAAACCGGTATCGGCCAGCACGCGAAACGCGGCCCGCACCGGTTCGGACCACCGCGCCTCGGCAGCCTCATCCGCGAAACTCACCACGCCCCACAAGCCAGCGCCCGGCGCAAACTCCAGGCACGCCGTCCGATGGACCTCGACCGCAGCCCCGCTCACGCGATCCACCGCCGCATGCGACCGCAGAGCCACGCGGAACGGACCCGGGCGCTCGCCCGGCTCCGACGGCAGCAGGCAACCCGAGTCGCCATCCAGGAACCAGCGGTTGTCGTGCAGCGCTTTTTCCGCCACCAGGTCGCGCACCAGCGAGAGCGGCACGAAGCGCGCGTTGCGCCACCGCACCTTGGGCGATGGAGGCGGCGGCCACAAGCTGCGCGGCGGCGGCACGAACTGTATCTCGTCGAGAAACGGAAACAGCGAACTCAGCCGGACAGCCGGTTCGCCTACAGCGCCAGCGGTCGCCGCCAGCCATTCCTCGAGCTGCCCGAGGCGCAGCATGGCCTGCGACACCGCCGAGAACAGCGCGTCGCTGTGAAAGATCCGGTCCACGCGATCGCGCGCGCCCGAATCTACGCCGATGCGCCACGGTCCAGTGGGGCGCAAGCGAACCACAAACGCTGGGTTCATCGTTTACTCGGAGAGCCTGCCGGCCAGGCCGTCGCCAGCGGTGAGCCGCTGCAACGCAGCCAGGTCGGCGCCGGCGATCAGCTCCGTCTCTTCCGCCCCGGTGGAGTAGAAGCCGCGGCTGCGCCAGATCAGCTTCAGGTTGGCCATGCGTACACGGCCGCTGCCGCGCGAGCCTCCCCCGCCCAGCGCGTCGTCTTCAAGCAGCCGGAGCGCTTCCACCAGCTTCCCGACGAGCGCCTTGTCCTCCTCGCACAGTACATCCAGCACCAGGCGGAACTTGAACCGCGCGCCCGCCGGAACGCGTTCGAGCGTGCGCGGATTGGCCTGCGAGGTGATGCGGTCGATGGCGTTCTCGCCCTTGACCTCGGTCAGTTCATCGTCGAGGTTCTCGCGCATCTGCGGCGTGATGCTGTCGGGATCGAGCGGCGCATCATAGACAGTCAGCCGCGCAGGCGTCGCCGACGAGCTCTCCAGCGTGTCGCCGCCCAGCTTCTCCATCCGTCCCGGGTTGCGCCCGAACAGCAGGCAAATCTCGTCATCGGGACGGTCGCTCTGGTGTATGCGAACTTCCTGGCCCTTGCGCTTCGACAGGTACACCAGCTCGGCGGGAACCGCGGCGCCCGACGATTGCTCCAGCAGCGAGCGCAGCTTGCCGCGCAGCGAACTGCCGGGCACGTACGGCCGGCCGAACGCATCCTTAATGACGGGATTATCGGCGCCGCCGATTTCAAGCGAGCCTTTTCCGGCCCCGATGTGCAGCCCGGTCTCGCAATAGAGGTCGCCCTCGAGAATCAGTTTTCCGATCAGCTTCAATTCGGTATCCGCAGTGTGCGCGCTCATGCTTCCTCGCTATTCGTTGTAGGCGACAATGGCCTCGAAAAGATCCCGGAACCGCTGGTATCCGCGCTGGTCGTTCTTGCGCGTGACCTGGAGCAACAGCTTCTCGAGCGTGTCCAGGCTGCGCAGCGAGTGGCGGGCAATCGTGTACGCCAGGCGCGCGCGCAACATGACAAACTGCTGCTGGCGCTCGTTCTCGGGAGCCCGGCAGGCGCGGCGCACGGCATTGTATAGGCGCCGTAGCTGGCTCTTGGTTCCCGAGTCCATATCGCGCATGCGGCTCACCACCCCGTGCGCCTGGTTGTCCAGGTACAGCGGGTCGCTGATGAGTTTGTCGATATCGATCTCCGGCGGGCCATCGAAACGGCCGCGATCGCGGTCGCCGCCACGGTCGCCACCGCGACGGTCATCGCCACGGCCTCCCTCTCGGGGACCACCCGATCGGGGGCCTCCCTCTCGTGGACCGCCTTCGCGCGGCGGCCGGCCTTCGCGGGGCGGCCGGCTTTCGGGTTTCTTAGGTTCCTGCTGAACGTCAGCCATCGTTAGACCTCGGTCGATAATCTTGCCCATTCAAGCGCCACCAGCCCGGCTGGCCGCAGCTTCACCTGCGCAGCGCCTCTGCCCATCATCTCATTGGCGAGGTGGGCCCGGAGTTTCTGCAGTTCCCGGTCCTTGGCCCCGGCCACCACGCGGTTGAGCCGCCGCTGGAAACGCCACGGCCGGTCGAACCGCTGCGCGCTGCCGTGCGACCACGTCTGGCCGCCCTTGTGGTAGAACGACGTCAGCTCGCTCAGAAACTGACTGGACGAGCCCAGCTCGGGCACCATCCGCGCCAGCGTATCCTTTAGATCCGCGGCGTCCGCCAGGTGGCGCCACTCGAGAACGCGGCCCATGATCGAAATGCAGTCCTTGTCGATGTCCTTGGCCTGCTCCAGACGCGTGCCGGCCAGCTCGGCGATCCAGGCCAGCGAAGTACGCCGCGGCTCGGGCGCCAGCGCCAGCGCGGCCGACATGGTCTTGCCCTCGGGCCCCGGGAAGTCCTTGAGGTTTTCTTCGGTGAAGCGGTGGAACAGCCGCTGCATCTCGCGAGCCAGCGGGATCAGCGCGTCCCACGAACCGTACACGGCGAAATCGTCGCCGCCCGAATACAGCACCGTGACCTTGCGCCAGAACTCCGGCTGCGAGCACAGCACTTCCAGTTCGCCGGCGAAGAACTGCTTGTACATCACCGACAGCCGCACGTGCTCTTCGATGGTCTGTGCCCGCCGCAGCCGTATGCGGAAGCTGTCCACGTCCGCGCGCAGGACGCCCCAGGTGCGGCGGCCCTCCGAGCGCGAGGCCAGGGTCGGCAGCGTCGCCGGCCTCCGGCCATCCTCACTGGGTGCCGCGTGCCGCGCCAGCGGAATCTCCTCGATGCCGCGGTTGGGCGCCAGGCCCCAGGTGTGCTTTCCCGTCCCCAGCAACATGCGCGCCGGCGCGTCCGGATTCCACCCGATCGTCTGCGCCTGCCACAGGCCCTCAGCCAGGCCGAGGAAGTAATCGTCCGTGGCGGGAGGCGGCGCCGTCTCGAACGGGACAAAGGCGTCCGGTCCCAGGTCGGGCCGTGTGCCGAGGCTGCGCTGCAGGGCCTCCGTGAGGCGCTTCCGGACCACGCTCCAATCGCCCAGGTTCTCTGTCGAGGCGCAAACCAGGCGAACGCGCCCGCCCGACATCTGTTCCATGTCCCGGCTGGCCGCGACGAAGAAGTCCTCCGCCGCCGGCTTGGCTTCTTCGGGAAGCACCAGCAGGAACTGGCCTCCGCCGCTCGATCCCAGCAGCACGCGTGCCAGGCCGAGTTCCTCGAGCAAAGCGCGCGGCAGGATTTCGCTAAGCAGGGTGACCCAGTGCGACCGCCCCGCGAGCAGGTTGGCATCGCTCGATGCGCCAGGCGCGGCCGTAAACAGGAATTCTTCTATACCCAACAGCTTGCCGTACAGAAGAACTTGGACAGACATAGAGCGCGGGACCCCTTGAAACCGGTTAGTCTAGCACATGGCGCAGCAGGCCATCCAATTCACCGGACCTGGCCTAGGTACTCCTTGTACAGATCCGCCACGCGGCCCGACTCCGCATCGCCGGGATGAATCACTACGCGCCAGCGGAAAACCATCTGCTTCCCTTTCGGCAATTGCCAGCGGCTCTCCAGCTGAGCGGGATCGAACGCATGCGCGCCGAACGGATTGAGCGCGAATAGACCGTAGTCGCGGGCGTGCCAGTAAACCGGGTGACGCGGGTTTTGCGGGTGGTCGAAAATCGCGACGCCGAGCTTCTCGCCTTCCACCTCGCCCGAGCAGTCGACCCAATTGGAGCGCTTGCCCCAGACCTGCGCCATGGTCGCACGGCCATCGGCATCGGCAATCCTGCCGCCCTTTTTCTCGGTGAGCGTTTCGGCCAGCCGGATGCCGAACGCGCCCTCCTTTGTATCGCCGAAAGTCACGTCTTCGGCCGCGGTCAGGGTGATCTCGAAGTCGATGATGCGCAGCTTGGGATCGGAATGGAACACCATGTTCCGGCTGTCGACGAGCAGCACCTTGCCGTTCGGGTCGCGCCATTCCATAGTCGCGGCGAGAGTGCCGGATTTGTCGCCGTCCTTGAATTCGGCATTGCGCACCACGATCCGGCCCATGTTCGGGTGGGTGTACGACGGATGGTTTTCCCAGAACTTCACGCCATTGACGTCGTCATAGGAGAACCACAGCCCGGTGTGATGCAAGTGGTCGCGACTGTCACCGGCGATCTCTTCCATGGGGAACCGGCGCGTCACGATCTTACCCGATGCGGAGCGCAGCGGCGCCAGGTAAGGCTTCCCGCTCTCGGCGCCGTAATGGAATGTGGTGAAAGGTTTGCCGTCGATGCTGACGGAGACCAGGTCCTTCGCAAACCGTACCTGCGCCGGCATCGAGCCGGCCACGGCCACCAGGATCAAGAGCGGATATCGCATATGGGTCGAGTGTATCTCGCCGGAGGGCCGCTCGGGC
>DATNLV010000603.1:0-2738 GCA_035602665.1 Bryobacteraceae bacterium
TACGCCACCCCGACCGGCACGTCGGCAACGTATTCGACAAAGTGCAGGTTTCCGTTGTTCAGATGCGTGTCGAGCAGCGAGGTGACTGCCAGGAACGGATAGCCCGGATCGATCGCGGCGAGCATCTTCTCGGCCGGCAGCAGCCCGATGCGCGACAGCAGGGCCGGATTCCCCAGCGCCATCTGCTTCACCCGGTCGATGGCGGAGAACAGACCTTCGGCCGCCCGCACCAGCGATTCGTATTGCCGCCGCGAGATGAAGTTCGGCCGCAGGAACGGACAAATCAGGCGTCCGCCCTGGGTCAGGTGCGCGGCTTGCATTCGCTCGGCCAGCGCTTCCGCCCAAGCCAAGTCCTTGTAAGCGTCACCCTCGATTAATTTCTGATAGCGGCCTACGGCCTCGTCTAACTGATTCATGACAACTGGGTTTCTATTCTCAGTATCTCACAGCGGAGGGCAATAACGGTACTTTTCATCTGGAGATTTACTTTATAAACCGCTGACAGGGAAGGAGATATTTAGTTTGGTGGGTACGCGAACCCCGGGCCCCGAACCGCCGGTCCGGCCTGAAAACCCGGGCATTGCCACCGGCGGGCCGGGAACGGGCTAAAGTGAGGAATAGCCATGAAACGTCTCGTTGTGATGCTTGCCGCCGTCGTCGCCACGGCCCCCGCCTTCCTCGCCCGCGCGGACGAAGGACTGTGGCTCTTTAACAACTTCCCGAAAGAGATGGTCGCCTCGAAGTACCACTTCCAGGTGAGCGACGCATTCCTCAACCACCTTCAGCTCGCCTCGGTGCGGTTCAACAACGGCGGCTCGGGATCGTTCGTCTCCGAGCACGGCCTGCTGTTCACCAACCACCACGTGGGCCTGGACTGCATCCAGAAGCTGAGCACCTCCGACCACGACTACACGGCCAACGGGTTCTTCGCCGTCAACCACGCCGCCGAGGCGCAGTGCCCCGACCTCGAGGTCAACGTGCTGCTGCGCATACGCGACGTGACCGCGGAGGTGAAGGGCGCCGCCAAGGACGCCGCGAATCCGGCCGAAGCGAACAAGCAGCGCAAAGCAGCGATGTCGCAGATCGAGAAGGCCTGCACCGCCGAGACCGGCCACCGCTGCGACGTGGTGACGCTCTACTCGGGCGGCGCGTACAACCTCTACGAGTACAAGAAGTACACCGACGTGCGGCTGGTTTTCGCGCCGGAGTTCGACGTCGCCCAGTTCGGCGGCGATCCGGACAATTTCACCTACCCGCGCTACGATCTCGATTTCGCCTTCTTCCGCGCCTATGAGAACGGCAAGCCGGCCGAGGTGAAAGACTGGCTGCGCTGGAGCCACGCCGGCGTCCAGGACAAGGAACTGACATTTGTGTCGGGCAATCCCGGCACGACCGGGCGCCTGGCGACCTACTCCGAGCTGGAGTTTTCGCGCGACGTTTCCTACCCGTTGCTGTACGAGCGGCTGGAGTCTCTGATCGCGGCTCTACAGGCTTACCGGGCCGAGAGCGCTGAGAACAGCCGAGTGGGCAAGGAGAACCTGTTCTCCATGCAGAACAGCTACAAAGCGTATACGGGCTTCATGGCGGGCTTGCGCGATCCCGCGCTGATGAAGGCGAAGTTGGACCAGGAGACCAAGCTGCGCGCGGCGATCGCGGCCGATCCAGCGAAGCAGAAGGAGTATGGCACGCTGTGGGACGACGTGGCCGCGGCCTATGCCGGGTACCGCGGATTCCTCAAGCAGCATTTCCTGTTCGAGCGGGCGCCCGCGATTGGCTCGGACCTGTACACGATCGCACGCCAGGTTCTGCGCTACGCCGCGGAGACGCGCAAGCCCAATGCCGACCGGCTGCGCGAATACGCCGAATCGAACTTGCCGGCCGTCGAGGAGTCCATGTATTCGACCGAGCCGCTCACCGATTCCATGGAGATCGCGGTCCTGGCCAACACCTTCACGTTCATTCGGACGCACCTGGGCGAGGACGACGCGACCGTGAAGGCGGTGCTGAACGGGCAGACGCCGGAGCAGGCGGCGCGCGGCTACGTGACCACCAGCAAGCTGAAAGATGTCGCCGAGCGCAAGCGCCTGGCCAAGGACCTGGACGCGGTCATGGCGTCCGACGACGGGATGATCCGGCTGGCGCGGATCCTGGACGGGCCGGCGCGGAAGTACCGCAAGGAGTTCGAGGACAAGGTGGAGGCGGCGCTCACCGAGAGCAAGGCCAAGCTGGCGCAGGCTCGTTTCGCGGCCTATGGCACGAGCGAGTATCCCGACGCGACGTTCACATTGCGGCTGACCTACGGCCCGGTGCTGAGCTACAAGAACGCCGCGGGACAGGCCATACCTTACACCACCACGTTCGACGGGCTGTACAAGCGCGCCACCGGAGTCGACCCGTACAAGTTGCCGCAGCGCTGGCTGGACGCCAAGGACAAGCTGAGCCTTTCGACGCCATACAACTTCGTGACCACCACGGACACGCACGGCGGCAACTCCGGCAGCCCCACCGTGGACGAGAAGAACGAGGTCATCGGCATTCTCTTCGACGGCAACATCGAGGGCCTGCCGAACCGTTTCGTCTTCACGGACATCGAGGCGCGCTCGGTGCACGTGGCGAGCCAGGGGATTGTCGAGGCGCTGCGCAAGGTCTACCAGGCGGACCGTGTGGTGAAAGAACTGGGGATGTAGTAGGGAAGGGCCCGCTCGACAACCGCGCGACGAGCGGGCCAGCTGCTAAAA
>DATNLV010000607.1:0-17661 GCA_035602665.1 Bryobacteraceae bacterium
GATCTTCTGAGACAGGCTCGTACTCGATCCACTTAGCCTGGGGGAAGCGGCTGAGCGCGTGAGTTCTGACTGCTTCGAGAGACGGGGAGTTGAGCGTCTGGCTCAGAAAACGTACTCGCTCGCCCGCCGCTCTGCTGAAAACCTCTTTGGCGAAAGCTGCGAACTCGTCCCACGTAGAAGCCTGGCCGTCGTGCACCACTTCGCGCGAGCGGTCGGGATCGTATAGCCCCAGAATCGAGGCCTGGTGAAATGCGGAGGCAGCACCGCGGCTGAAGGGGTGATCGGGATTGCCTTCGATCTTCGTGGGACGGCCGTCGTGGGCCTCTACCAGCAGGCCGGTGGCGACTCCGCCGAGCGACATGGCCGTCGCATAGTAAAGAGGATTGCCGGGGATCTGGTCTTCGACGCCCTTGGCCGCTGGCAGAATGTTCTCCACCGGGCGGCTGCAGGCCGTGAGCCCCGCGAGTCCCAGCGATGCGCCCATCAACTTCAGCAGCGTGCGGCGCGATGGGTCGTCGAGGACCGAAGCGCCGTCGGCGAACTCGTCGCCGGGCAGTGCGGCCCGATTGCAGGAAGTCGTCTCGCTCATCGGTGGCACCCCGAGCAGTTAGTCGGCGGGTGTAGGTGGTTCTTCGCAATCAGTTCGCGGCCGATCTCGGCCGGATCGCGGTCCGGTACCCAGTCGAGCTTCGTGACCAGCGCGCGCGGCCGGATCTCCGGCGCAGGGTTGCGGTGGCACTCCAGGCACCACGCCATGCTGAGCGGTTTCACCTGCCGCACTTCGGCCATCTGATCCACGCGGCCGTGGCAAGTCACGCAACTTACTCCGGCATTCAGGTGAGCCCGATGGTTGAAGTAGACATAATCGGGTAGCTTGTGAATGTGGACCCAGGGGATCGGCTGGCCGGTGGCATAACTTTCGCGGACTAACTGGAGCAGCGGGCTCGCGGCTTTGACGCGCGTGTGGCAGTTCATGCAGGTTTCGGTGGAGGGAATGGCAGCGTAGGCCGAACGCTCGATGGTCGAGTGGCAGTAGCGGCAGTCAAGTCCCAGGTTGCCGGCGTGCAGCTTGTGGCTGTAAGGAACGGGCTGCTTCGGCTGATACCCTGTATCTGCACGCTCAGGCCGAAAGAGATACGCTGAGAGTGTAATCGTCGCCGCGACGGCGAGTAAGATCGCGGACGCCGCGATCCTTAATTGTTTGTCGGCCGATTTGGAGAATACTGGCTTCATCCCATATGCGACTTACTAGCAACCATTCCGGGGCCGCCCTAACGCTTCCGGGCGTACAGCACATTTTCCTGCTACGCAGTAAACCGCGTGTTCATCCAATTGGATGCCGGGACCTGAGCGGGGATGCAGAATTTCGAGGTGCCTCCGGCGTGTTAGCGAGGCCGAGTCATGGAATCGCAAGCGAACCCTAAACCATTGAGCGGATTGGGCAAAGCCTTCGGCGATCTGAGGGTACGCTCGAAACTCATCGTTTTGCATAACCTGTTCTTCCTGGGCCTTTCGTGCGCGCTCTACATGGTCGCGCTCGGCCGGACGAAGCTAGGACTGGTGGTGGTGCTGGCGGCAGGATACGGATTGGCCGTTCTGCTGCTGGAGCTTCTCATCATGCCGCTCTACGTCTATCGCCCGCTCGGGCTACTCCTGAGGGCGGATGAATCGAGCCGCAGGGGCGACCGCGAGCACGAGCTGATCGCCGGTGCGCTCATCTCAGACGACGAACTCGGCCAGATCACGCGGTCACGCAACGCAGCCATCACCGAGTTGCGGAAACGCGAGAGCGACCTGGCGGATGCCCTGGCCGCTCTGGAACGCAAGAACAAGATGCTCGACGCCGCCCGGCAGAGTCTGGCCGACCAGGACCGGCTGGCTTCGGTGGGCCTGATGAGCGCCAGCATCGCGCACGAGCTGAATACGCCGTTGGCCGTGCTGCACGGCTCCGTCGAGAAGCTGCGGGAGACGGTGAAGGACGAGCCCGCCCTGGAGCGGCTGGCACGCATGCAGCGCGTGACGGAACGGCTGCGGAAGATCAGCGGAAACCTGCTCGACTTCGCTCGCCCGCCGCGGTACGTGATGGCTCCGGTGGACGTTCGCGGCATTGTCGAGGAGGCCTGGGGGCTGGTAAGTATAGATGAGAAAGCCGCCGCGATCCGCTTCGAGAACGGAGTTCCGGCGGGCGAGTTAGTAACTGGAGATACAGACCGCCTGGTCCAGGTGTTCGTCAACCTGTTACGCAACGCGCTGGGCGCGGTGAAACTCGGGGGAAGCATCCGGGTGCAATCGCGCCGGATTACCGCCGAATCGCAGCTGTGGGAGGTGATCGACGTGGATGACGACGGGCCGGGTATTCCCGACGAGGTTCTGCCCCAGATCTTCGAGGCATTCGTGACCAGCAGGCTGGACGCGCGGGGCACCGGGCTGGGGTTGACGGTGGCGGCGGGCATCGTGCAGCAGCATGCCGGCGCCATCGAGGCGAGCAATCGCCCCACCGGAGGAGCCCGCCTGGAAGTGCGGCTGCCGGTCGCCGCCGGGACTGTAGCGGTGCGAGGTGAAGCATGAGTGCCGATGCTAACGTGACGCCCATCGACGTCGCCATTCTGGACGACGACGCCGACTTCCTGCGCTACATGGAGGACCTGCTTCAGGACGAGGGCCGTTACTCCGTGCGGCCGTTCTCGCACCCGGAGGACCTGTTCGATGCCTGCGAACAACGGGTGCCCGATATCGTTCTGCTCGACATGAAGATGGGCGAGTTCAAGGGCGAGAAGGTGCTCGAGGCGTTGCAAACCAGCCATCCCGGAATCTGCGTGATCGTTGTCACCGGCTATCCTTCGCTCGAAGACATGCGCGCGACGTTCAAGCTCAAGGTGTTCGACTATCTGGCCAAGCCGTTCTCGCTCTCGCAGCTCCGCCAGACGCTGGCCAACGCGGCGACCGCGTTCGGGCTAGGCAGGACGCCGCAGGACCGGCTGCGCGAGCATCTGGGGCATCGCATCAAGATGCTGCGGGTGGAACGCAAGTGGTCGCTCAAGGATCTGGCGGGGTCGGCCCATCTCAGCGTCTCGCAGATCAGCTCGATCGAGCGCGGGACGCATCTGCCCTCGATCGACAGCCTGCTGGCGATCTGCCAGGCATTCGATAAGAAGCCCTCGGAGATTCTAGCGTCGATCGGGTTCTGATTGCGATCTCAGCTCGCCCTGCGCCGCTCCTCCAGCCACGCCTGCCATACGTCCAGCCCCGCGCCGGTCGTGCAGGAGACCTCGAGGATCTCGATGCCCGGGTGGACGCGGTTCGCGCATTCGCGCGCCAGCTCGGCCTTGAAAGGCACGTAAGGCAGAAGGTCGATTTTGTTGAGGATCATCAGCTCCGCCTTATGGAAAATGCCGGGGTACTTCAGAGGCTTGTCCTCGCCTTCGGTGACGCTCAGGACCACGATTTTTGCGCGCTCGCCCAGATCGTAGCTGGTGGGGCAC
The DNA here is from genome assembly GCA_035602665.1 of Bryobacteraceae bacterium. Lineage (GTDB taxonomy): Bacteria > Acidobacteriota > Terriglobia > Bryobacterales > Bryobacteraceae > DASWZN01. Next base: position 3,483 of record DATNLV010000607.1, read on the forward strand.
ACCAGGTTGCCCACGTTCTCGATGAGCAGCAGATCGAGCTGGTCCAGATCCCACCCCTCCAGGCCGCGCTCGATCATGCGCGCGTCCAGGTGGCAGGCGCCGGCGGTCGTGATCTGCCGGACCGGGAAGCCGTAGCGGGCCAGGCGCTGGGCGTCGTTGTCGGTCTGAATGTCGCCGGTGAGCACGGCCACGCGCGTGCCCTTCGGGAAAGCTTCGAGCGTGCGCTCGAGCAGCGCGGTCTTGCCCGAGCCGGGCGAGCTGATGAAGTTCAGGACCAGAATGCCGCGCTGGGCGAAGCGCGCGCGGAGCTCCCCCGCGATGCGGTCGTTTTCACTCAGGACCTTGCGTTCGAGCGGAACCCGCTCCATCATTCCTCCATTTCGAGATAGGTGAGATCGAGCTCGTCGCAGCCGGCGTCCTCGATGGCCAGGATGGCCGATTCGAGTTCGGTTTCCTTCACCAGCGCCTCAAAGCAGAAGGTGAGAGACGCCTGGTCGACGCCCGCCAGTTCGCCGATCCGCAAGCCGACCTTGGTGACCCGCGCGCCGGGGTGACGGGCCGCCTCGGCCAGCACCGACTCGATTACGGAACTGGCAATTCCCATCTCGTGCATGCTTCACTCACGAGGATATCGCGAACCGGGCGGTGGGCTCGCCGGCGGCGGGCCGGGCCATTACGCCGCGCTGGTACTCAGAACCCTGCCCACCGCGCTCAGCAGGTCGCGCGGAGAGAAAGGCTTGCCCAGGTAAGGGATGCCTCTGGGAAGTTGCCCGACCGGCACGCAACCCGAGATGAACATGATGGCGGAGGAGGGCGACCGCGCTTGAATCTCGCCCGCCAGCTCCGGTCCGCACATCTCCGGCATCACAACGTCGGTCACAACCAGGTCGAAGGGGTCCGCGTCGGCGATGATCGCCAGAGCCTGCCTGGCTCCGGCCGCGGGTGCGACTTCGTACTCGGCTCGCTCGAGCACGCCTGCAACGAACTGCAATACTGCGGGCTCGTCATCGACGACCAGAATTCTTGCTTTGGCCAAAGTACGCCCCTCGGATGCAACTGCTCTTTGCTTAATTGGATTCGCGATGTGCGCGTCCGATGCGGGTATTAATCCGGACTTACGCCACCGTCAGCGCCGCCAGTTCGCCCGCTTCCCCGAACCTGACGCCCTTGATGCCCGGCGCGATCGTCCGCAGCAGGCCGGTGAGGACTCCGCCGGGGCCGGTCTCGATGCATCTCTCCACACCAGAAGCCTCCAGGCGTCGCATCGATTCGGTCCACCGGACCGGGCTCGATACCTGGTCGATCAGGCCCTGCCGCGCTTCGGCTCCGGCGCGCACTTCCGCGGCAGCAACGTTGTTGACGAGTGGCACGCGCGGGTCCAGGAACTCGGTCGCGCGCAGGTCCACGGCCAGCCGCTCCTGCGCGGGTTTCATCAGCGCGCAATGGAAAGGAGCGCTCACGGGCAGCGGAACCGCGCGGCGAGCACCCGCGGCCTTAGCCAGATCCATGGCGCGCTGGACGGCACCGGCGTGCCCGGCGATCACCACCTGATCGGGAGAATTGAAGTTCGCGGCGGAGACCACCTCGCCTTGCGCCGCCTCCTCCAGAATTCCTTCCAACTTACCCTCGGGCAGTTTCAGCAGCGCCGCCATCGCGCCCACACCCGCGGGCACCGCCTCCTGCATGTAGCGGCCTCGCTGCCGCACCAGCCGCACCGCGTCGGAGAACTTCAGGCTGCCTGCCGCCACCAGCGCCGAGTATTCGCCCAGGCTGTGGCCGGCCACGTAGTCCGGCTCGATGCCGTGTTCGCGCAGCACGGTCCAGGCCGCGGTCGAGACCGTGACCAGCGCCGGCTGCTGGTTCTCGGTCAGACGAAGGGTCTCCTCCGGGCCCGCAAAACACAGTTCGGAGAGCGCGAAGCCGAGCGCCGCGTCGGCTTCCTCAAACACCGCCCGCGCCGCGGGGAACTGGTCGGCGAGGGTCTTCCCCATCCCTACAAACTGCGATCCCTGTCCCGGAAACAACAGTGCTGTTCTCATGGCAAACGAACATTGTACGACGCGGCCGGGAACTCGGGATTTTGCGCCAGCGGCTGCCTAGGCCCAGGTCTTTCCGAGTGCGGGCAGGTTCGCGCGGACCAGGTCCTCGGGTGTCATCGCAACCTGAAACTCCACCGTGGCGTTGAACGTGAGGAACCACGGCTCCGCCAGCGCCGGCACCGCGGAAGCGTCCGGAACATCGACCACCAGAGTGCCGCCGCGGTGGCCGTTCTGTGCGCAGAAATAGGCGGCCTCCGGCTTGATGGCCTCGAGAATTCGTTGCATTTTCTGCCCTACGGATCCATCCCGAACGGCAGTATTGAAGGGTTCAATTGGGAACTGGACGTGCATCAGCATGCGCATGTGTGTGATCTCCCAGAGTCGGACGAGTTACCCGGAGCCGCGGAGCGGCGCTGACCGAAGAATACCATACGGCAAACAACGCCCCATCGTTAGCGGGTCTGCGGCAGGCGAATGTTAGACTGAAGGTCGATCAATGCAGCGGCTTGTACCTCTTTCCGTGCTCCTGGCGTTTTCCGTCGTGTTGGCGCGCGCGGACACGGTGCTGGTGCTGCCGTTCTTCAGCCAGTCTCCTTCGACGGGGCTCGACTGGATTGGCGAGAGCGTCGCCCAAACCATCGCCGACGCGCTGAGCGCGCAAGGCATGTTGGTGCTCGGCCGGGAGGACCGCCAGGAAGCGTTCCGGCGTCTCTCCATTCGCGACAACGCCCCGCTCACCCACGCCTCGGTTATCAAAGTCGCGGACACGCTCGATGCGACCGAGGTGATCTACGGGCAGTTCGAGTTCACTCCGCCGCCTGCCGGAGCGCCCCCGGGATCGCGAGGGTCGCTGCAATTCAGCGCCTGGACGCTGAACATGCGGCGCATGCGCAACGGGCCGCAGTTCATCGAATCGGGACAACTCGACGACCTCGCCGCCCTGCAGGCGCACCTGGCCTGGCAGCTGCTCGCCTCCCTCGATTCCGCGCACACGCCTCCGGCCGGGCAATTCGTCAAGGATCATCCCCCGGTGCGCCTCGATGCGATGGAGAACTACACCCGCGGCCTGCTGGCCGCCGCCGCCGAACAGAAGCATCGCTACTTTACGCAAGCGGCGCGCCTTGATGAGAGCTTCTGGCAACCGGTCCTGCAGTTGGGCCGGCTGTATTGGGAACAGAAAGAGTACCGGCTGGCCGCCGGCTGGTTCGCCAAGGTCAAGCCTGGGACGGAGCGCTATTTCGAAGCGAACTTTCTGTTGGGGCTCTGCGACTATTACACCGGCGACTATGCCGCGGCACAGAAGGCTTTTGGGACCGTAGCGCAATCGGTGCCGCTCAACGAGGTGTTCAATAATCTGGGAGTGGCCGAGTCGAGGCGCGACCTTCCCAACGCCATCGCGGACCTTCGCAAGGCGCTCGATGGCGACCCTGCGGACCCGGACTACCAGTTCAACATCGGCTACGTCGAATGGAAGCGCGGCGACTTCGCCAGCGCCGAGGAGAGCTTTCAGGCCGTGCTGGCCCGCAACCCCAACGATGCCCAGGCGGCGCAGTTGCTAGAGCGCTGCCGGCAGAAAAGCGGTCCGCGTGCCTCCGACCTCAAGCCGGGATTCGAGCGCATCAAGCTGAACTACGAAGAGGAAGCCTGGCGCCAACTCAAGCAGGCCGTCGAAGGCAAGAAGTAAAGCCCCTACCGATCCTCAGTCCAATACCTTGACTTCCGTGACGCCCTTGCCCCAAACTGTCTGGCGGCCTACGCCCACCCACTTCGCCGCACGGAGATAAGGCATGAACTCGGTCAGGTCGCCTTCGTAGGTGACCTCGCCGATGAAGCCTCCCAGCGGATGCCGCTCGCCGCTTCGCGCCGAACGCCGCTCCGCCTCGCTGAAGCGCAGGTCGCACACCGGCATCTTCACCGCGCCCGCGCGCTCGCCGATGGCCTGGAAGTCGATTCCGAGAGGGCCGGCGCCGTAGAGCGCACGCAGCGTGCTGATGCGGTCGCGGATGCGCCCGAACAGCACCGGAAATTCGGGCCGCGTGGCCAGCAACTGGCCGTGCTTCAATTCCGTGGGAGTAAGGAACCGGACCTCCACCTTCTTGACCGGCGTCGCATCGGGAGTGAACTCGAGGTGGATTGGCGGGAGCAGTTCGGCCGGCACGAAGGTCCCGTTGTAGACGCAGGCGACGGGCTTTCCCGCGGCGTCAAGCTGGCTGGCCTGCACCAGCTTCGCCCGCCCGCGCCGCGGCCCGATCCCTTCCTTGGCCACCTGCGCGAACGCCAGAATGAAGTAGACGATGGCCGGATCCTTCATGTCGAACAGGTGGACGTCGAAGGAAAACTTGCGGCCGGGCTCGATGGTTGCGCCGTCCAGGTGCGCGGCGCGAAAGACGAACGGACGCGGCCAGTCGTGCAGTCCGCTCGGCCCCTCGGCCGTCGGCGCCACGGGCTCGAAGATGCGTGCGTAGTCGCAGGTTGAGCGTTTGTCGCAGGTGCGCTCGTCGTGGCAGCGGTCCACGCATACCAATTGGCGGAACATGGAGCCGAAGGCGCCGCGGACGATATTGCCGGATTTCCCGGGTGGGAAGTAGACTTTGTCCTGCGCGAGGAATTCGAGGCGGAACGCAAACAGGTCGAAATCCGCTGCTGGCGCTTCTGCCACGCCACCCGCCGCAGTCTGCTCCGGCGCTTCCCGACTGGACTCAACGTCCGCCACTGAATCGGCTCCCTGAGACAACCTTCCAAGAGTACCGCAAAACCGGTGGGGCTGCGCGAAATGAGATACTGATCGGCCATGAATGACTTCCCGGAGTTCATGAAGAACCCTGCGAACAGGATCGCATCGGCCAGTCAGCACACCTCCGGAGTGGAGGGCTACGTCTTCGACGGCGCGGACGGCAGCCAGATGGCGTTCTGGACCTGCCATGAGACAGCGGCGTCCGCCGAGCATGCCCACGAATACGACGAGTACTTCACGGTGGTCGCAGGCTGCTACACGGTGGTGATGGATGGCCGGCGGATTCCGGTGAACGCCGGAGAGGAGTTCTTCATCCCTCGGGGCGTGCTGCACGGCGGTGAAGCCCTGGCTGGGACCAGGACGATCCACGCGTTCGGCGGCCGGCGGGCGAACCGAGCGGGCTAAACATGCTATCGTGTCCTCTTAACCGGCACGATGAAACACGAAAGCCTCGGCGATTTTCCGCTGGTGATCAGCATCCCCGTGCAATGGGGCGACCAGGACGCGTTCGGCCACGTCAACAACACCGTATACCTTCGATGGTGCGAGAGCGTGCGCATCGAGTACCTGCGCCGGATCGGGCTCTGGATGATCGGCGACGACGGCGTCGGCCCCATTCTGGCCAGCATTACCTGCGACTATCGCAAGCCGCTGACCTATCCCGACACGGTGCACGTGGGAGTGCGGGTCGAGCGGATCGGCAACACCAGTTTCCGCATGGATCACGTGGTGGTGAGCGAGGCGCAGAAGGTGGTCGCGGCCGAAGTGCGATCGACCATCGTGGTGGTCGATTACAAGCGCAATAAGTCCGTGCCGGTGCCAGAGCCGGTGCGGGCGGCGATCGAGAAGATCGAAGGCCGGATGTTCGAGCCGGCGCACGCCACACACTGATGGAAGACAGAAACTCCGCCATTCTGCTGATCGATTGCCCCGACCGCAAGGGCCTGGTCGCTGCCATCGCCAACTTCCTCTATGCCCACGGCGCGAACATCCTGCACGCCGATCAGCACCAGGATCAGGATCTGGGGCTGTTCTTCATGCGCGTGGAGTGGGCGCTCGAGGAGTTCGACCTGTCGCCCGAGGCGCTGCACGAGCAATTTGAGCCCATCGCGCGGCGGCTCGACATGAACTGGCGGATCGAATACTCCGCCCGGCCGCTGAGGACGGCGATCTTCGTCTCGGGCTACCAGCACTGCCTGGCGGACCTGCTCCATCGCCATCGCAGAGGCGAGCTGCGTTGCGAAGTGCCGTTGATCGTCGGCAACCATGAGGACGCCGCGCGCCTGGCCGGCTTCTTCGGCGTTCCGTTCCATTACATCCCGGTTCCCAAAGACGGGAAGGCGGAAGCCGAGCGGCGTCAGTTGGAACTGCTCGAAGAGAACCGGATCGACCTGGTGGTGCTGGCGCGCTACATGCAGATCCTCTCGCCCGAGTTCGTAGCCCGGTATCCCCGGCGGCTGATCAACGTCCACCATTCCTTCCTGCCCGCTTTCAGCGGCGCCAAGCCGTATCACGCCGCCTTCCAGCGGGGCGTGAAGCTGATCGGCGCCACCAGCCACTACGTGACCGCGGTGCTGGACGACGGCCCCATCATCGAGCAGGACGTCGCGCGCATTTCCCATCGCGATCAGCTCGAAGACCTGGTCGAGAAGGGCCGCGACCTGGAGCGCGTCGTGCTGTCGCGCGCCGTCCGCTGGCACCTCGAGCACCGCATCCTGGTCTGCGGGAACAAGACGGTGGTCTTCGACTAACGCGCCCGTTGCCCGTTGCTCGTCGATCCCTTGGGGGTGATTGGTGGGCTGCGAATGGGCAGCGGGCGGGCGCTATAATAAATGAAGACTTTGGGGCCTGTTTGCCCATGCTAGAAGTCCAGGAACAAACGATCCAACTGCCCGCGCCCAAGTTGAAGGGGCGGATGTCGCTCGAAGAGGCAATTGCCTCGCGCCGGTCGAGGCGCGCTTACCGCGCCGATCCCGTGAAGCTTGCGGAGGCCGGCCAGTTGCTTTGGGCGGCGCAGGGCATCACCGACCCGGAAGAGGGGAAGCGTGCCGCGCCGTCGGCGGCCGCGCTGTACACGCTCGAAACCTACCTGGTGGCCACCAAGGTTGACGGGCTCGCGCCGGGCGTCTACAAGTATCGTCCCGAGGAGCACGATCTGGTGCTGCACCTTGCCGGCAATCTGCGGCGGGAACTGGCAGTCGCGATCGATCAGGACTGCGTTCGCTTTTCGGCTTGCGTGCTGGTGTTCGCCGGTGTCTATGAGCGCATCACCGCGAAGTTCGGCGAGCGCGGCGTGTGCTTCGTGCACATGGAGGCCGCGCACGCTGCAGAGAACGTCCAACTGCAAGTCACAGCGCTGCAGCTTGGATCGGTCATGATCGGCTCATTCAAGAAGGACGAGGTTCGCCGCATCCTCAGCCTACCGGAGGGCGAGGAACCGGTGTACCTGATGGCTGTCGGAAAGGTGTAAGGCTCCCAGGCCGCGCTCCGCGGCCAGTTCCAGATAGCGCAGACGGTTCTCGTTGAGCCCCCAGAACGCGCGTGCCGCGTAGGCATCCACCGCGATGGGATCGGTCCCGGCGATCACGGTCTTCCGCAAGGCGACGTCTTCGGTGTTCCCGCCGCTGGGGCCGTTCCGCATGAGGACGCGATAGGCGTCGAGGACCGTGAGCGTCGGGCGGAGGAACGCCGCCAGGTCGGCCAGGCTCTCGTCGATGCGCTGGTGCAACCGCACGCGCAGCCCGCCCAACATGCCGTACCAGTTCTTGAGGCCGAGCGTGGCGCCGGTGAGGTCGTGATGTTTGGCGATGGGCAGGTTGATGATCTTGTCCGCCTCCAGGAACGGGTCGAGGACCGGCCAGACGCGCAGCACGGCACCGCCCAGATCGACTTCGCGGAAGCGAGAGGCGTCGGGGAGAACGACCTCGCCGCCGGCGGCCTTCACGGCACGCGCGATGCCGCTGCGGTCGAAGACGCGGTGCGGCTCGTTGACCGGCACATCGGTGACCAGGACCTTGCGGGCTCCGGCGGCGAGGGACAGGCGCACGACCTCGGCGACCGCGTCGGGGTTGGTGTTGGCGGCCTGCTCAGGCGTGCGGTCCCAGGCCATGTTGGGCTTGATCAGGACCACGTCGCCGCGCGCGACGAAGCGGCCCATGCCGCCCAGCTCCGCGATGGCGCGCCGGACCAGGTCGGCCGGCTCTCCGCCTTCAATGATCGCCATCTCGGGCAGGCTTGGATCGGGCGCGACGCGCAGATCGCGCTTGACCACCGGCGCCACGTGGTCTTCGGGACGGCGGCTGCGGCTGGCGAGCCACGCGGCCAGACCCGTGGCGCCGGCCGCCAGGCCGCCCGCGTAGAGCAGATCGCGCCTCGACGTTGTCATCGTGATAAGTTTAAACCCGTGAGTGGAACGAAGGAAGTCCGCGGTGCGCTCGTTCTTACGGGCGCGTCGGCGGTGATCGCGCAGATCGTGCTGATGCGCGAACTGATCGTGGTGTTCCGGGGCAACGAACTTTCGCTGGGGCTGATGCTGGGGACCTGGCTGCTGTGGACGGCGGCGGGCAGCGGCATCCTGGGGCGCTTCGCGTCGCGCGCGCGCGATCCTCGCCGGATCACGGCGGGCCTGTTCGTGCTGGTGGCGGCGGTGCTGCCGGCGACCATCTACGCTGTTCGCGCCAGCCGGGAGTTTGTCGCAACGGCTCCGGGCGAAGCACTGGGGCCGGGCGCGGTGCTGGTAGTCTGCTTCGTTACGCTGAGCGCGTTCTGCGTACTGACTGGATGCCTGTTCGTCGCGGCCAGCCGCCTCTACGGGGCCGAAGCCGGCGCCGCCGCGGGCGAATCCACGGGCGCGACGTACTTGCTTGAAGCGGCCGGCGCCGCGGTGGGCGGCCTGCTCGCGAGCCTGGTGCTGCTTCCCCGTGCCGGCGCGTTCGAGATCGCGTTCCTGGTGGCGTCTTCGAACCTGATTGCAGCGGCGGTGCTGGTGATGCGGCGTCCCTATGTGAGGCTGGCCGCGGCGGTGGCGGTGCTGGCGGCGTTCGCTCTCTCGGGGCCCGCTGTCGCACGGCTGGAGCGCGGCTCGCTCGAACGGTTGTGGCGCGGCTTTCGCCTGGTGGCGAGCGAGAACTCGGTTTACGGCAACCTGGCCGTGATCGCGGGCGAAGGGAGCGGCACGATTTACGAAAGCGGCGTCGCGGTGGCGACCGTTCCGGATCCGGCCGCGGCGGAGGAGGCGGTCCACTACGCGCTGCTCCAGCATCCCGCGCCCGACAGCCTGCTGCTCATTGGCGGCGGAGTCAATGGCAGTCTCGCGCAGGCACTTCGGCACCGCACGCTCGACCGGGTCGATTATGTGGAGCTCGATCCGGCGCTGATCGACCTGGCGCGGAAGTGCTTTCCGGCCGAGTGGAGCGCCGCGGCGTCCGATGCGCGGGTGCACATACACAACCTGGACGGGCGGCTGTATCTGAAGACCACGGAACGCTACTTCGATGTCATTATCGTCAACCTGCCGGAGCCGCGGACGGCGCAGTTGAACCGCTTCTACACACTCGAGTTCTTCCGTGAGGCGGCGCGCAGACTGAACGCGGACGGCGTGCTCTCGTTCCAGTTGCGCGCTTCGGAGGACTACATCGGTCCGGAGCTCGGCACGCTGCTGGGCTCGATCCGCAAGACCCTCAGCGCGGTGTTTCCCGAGGTCGCGATGATGCCGGGCGAGAGCGTGCATTTCTTCGCGGCCAAGCGAGCGGGTGTCCTGGCGGGACCGGGAACGCTGCTCGACCGGCTGCGCGAGCGGCAACTGAAGACGCTCTATGTGCGGGAGTACTTCATCCCTTTCCGGCTGACGCCGGAGCGCGTGCGCGATCTGGACGAGCAGTCGCGGCCCACCGCGGCGACGCCGATCAATCGAGACTTCGCGCCCATCGCTTACTACTTCGCGACCACGCTTTGGGCCTCCGAGTTCAACCATGCCTGGAGCCGCGCCTTCGACGGTATCGCGCGCGTGCCGTTCGGCGAGGTTTCGACGTGGGTGGGGGTGGGGCTGCTCGGCGTCGTGATCCTGATGCGGCGTAGTGGGGCCAAGGGCTGCGCGTTGTTTTCGACGGGCGCGACGGGCTTCGCGATGATGGGCCTGGAGATTCTGCTGCTGCTCGGGTTCCAGGCGGTCTATGGCTACGTCTATCATCAACTCGCGCTGCTCACGGCGATGTTCATGGCCGGCATGGCGCTGGGCGCGTGGCGCGGACTGCGCGGCTCGGGCGCTCTGGGCGCTCTGGCCGGAATCCAGGTGGCTGCCGCGGCGGCGCCGTTCCTGGCGTGCGCGTTCCTCGATTCGCTGGCGGGGACGAGGTCACCGGCGATGCTCGCGGCCGCCAGCCAGGTGCTGTTTCCGGGCCTCGCGGTGGCGTGCGGCGCGATTGGCGGATGGCAGTTCGCGGTGGCGAGCCGGCTGTACTTCGCGGGTGAGCCGGAAGGCGCGCGTGGTTTGGGGGCGCTGTACGCGACGGACCTGGCGGGGGCGTGCCTGGGCGCGCTGGCGCTGAGCACCTGCGTCATCCCGGTGTTCGGGTTTCTCAATACCGCGGCGGTCATTTCGATGATCTCTCTGGCTCCGGCGCTGGCGGCGCTGATTTGTGCTCGCCGAAGACCAGGGCGGTGAAGGAGAAGATATCGGTGTCCGGCTGTTGCCAGGCGTTGGTTGGCAGGCCGGCCTTGTGACAGGCTTCTTCCAAAAACGTTTTGCGGTCCCAATGTTGTTCGACAGGGACCTGGGGGAGCAGGAGGCCCAGCTTGTCGCCGCGTTTCATGATCAGGCCATCGCGGCCGACCTGGATCCGGGTGACGTCGAGGACGCGGCGCAGAGGTGAGAGCACGGAGATCTCGTATTCCAGCTGGCCCAACTCCGCGATGCTGACCGGTGCGAAGCGCGAATCCTGGACGGCTGCCTCCGCGGCCACGTCGCGCACGGTCTCGGCCAGTGGCAGCACCGGAGAAATGCTGCCGATGCAGCCGCGCAACTCGCCGTGCTCCTTGAGCGTCACGAAGGCGCCGAGTTCGCGGTTGAAGGACTCGAAGGCGAGCGGCACGTTCTGGTAGAGCTTGCGATCTTTCACCGCGGTTTCGACGGACTGGCGCGCGAGTTTCAGCAGACCGTCCTTCTCCGCGTCGCTCAGCGTGAAGGCGGGGGCGGCTTCGGCGCGCGGCTTCGACGGCTTGACGAAGACCCATGAGCTATAGCCGACCACGTGGGTCTTGTCGCCGGTGACATCGCCCGAGTTGGCGTATTTCAGCAAGTGCGGCTGCGCGGCGCCGAGGCGCTCGGAGGCGATCATGGCGGCCACGATCGGCGCGCCGCCGCAGGCTTCCCAGACGCGGCGTTGGAAGTTTTCGGACATGCTGAGGTAATCCCAATCCTGGATGGCGCGAAGGGTTTTGTGGTCAAGCTTCACGGCATCGTCGTAGGGATGGTAGTGGGAGAGATCGGAGCTGGCAACGATGAGGGTATTGCTGCCCTTGATTTCCCGCGCCAGGGCCAGGCCGAGCGCGCGGCTGGCCTCGTAGCTCTGATCGCCCATGATGATGGGCACGAGTTTGAAGTCGCCGATGGCGCGCTGGAGGAAGGGCAGTTCGTCCTCGAGGGCGTGCTCGCCGCGCTCGCCGGGGATCACGTGGCCGCGCGTGGAGAGCTGAATCACGTCGCCATTCACGATCTTTTTACAGAAGGCCTTGTCGACGGGTACGGTTCCTAGCGGCGTTTGGTAGGCATCTCCGTTGTAGACGGAGACGAAGGAGAAGCCATCCACGTGCGAGGGCGCGATGACGACGACGCGGTCGTAGTGCTTGCCTTTGACGAGCGCGTAGCCGTGGGCGGCCACGGCTCCAGAGAATTCGTAGCCGGCGTGAGGGGAGACCACAGTCTGCACGGTTCCATCGATGGGCGGGGGCGTGGCCCGGGCGATGAAGTCGTCCACCATTTTGGCTAGCGCGGCGGGATCGGCGGGGTAGAAGGAGCCGGCTACGGCGGCGGGGCGGACTTGGGCTCGGGCGATGGCGGGGGAGAGAGCCAGGAAGAGCAGGAGCCAAATCAAGGATGCTCTACGTGCTTGGCGCAACAATGTTTCCTCCTGCGGGGCTGAAGCCCCGCGCGGGCTGAAGCCCGCCCTCCCAGACGCCGGCTATGGGTTGGTGGCAGAAGCGGCAGCTGCCTTTTACTATGTCGAATGCTCCGATGGTGAAGCCTGTCCGCTCGACGATTTTGCGGCGGCAGCGCGGGCAGTAGGTGCTCTCGGCGGGATGGCCGGGAACGTTTCCGATGTAAACGTAGTGCAGGCCTTCGGCGTCGGCGGCGGCCTTGGCGCGCTCTAGAGTCGCGATCGGCGTTGGCGGCAGGTTCTTGAGCAAATACTCCGGGTGGAATTGGGTGAAGTGGACCGGCACGTCAGGCCCCAGCTCTTGCTTCACCCATTTTGACAGGCCGGTGAATTCGTTGTCGGTGTCGTTCAGGGTTGGGATGACTAGGTAGACGATTTCGGTCCACATGCCCTGGGCGCGCAGGGTTACCAGCGTTTCGAGAACCGACTTCAGTTCGCCGTTGACGATGTCCTTGTAGAATTTCGGTGTGAAGGCCTTGAGGTCGATTTTGACGGCGTCGACGTGACGGCAGAGTTTCTTGAGCGGCTCGGACTGGATGAATCCGCCGCTGACGACCGCGCTCTTGATGCCTTCGGCGCGCGCGGCGTCGGCGACCGCGGTCATGTATTCGTAGAAGACCACCGGCTCGCTGTAGGTGTAGGCGATGATGGGGCAGCCGTTTTGCTTCGCGGCGGCCGCGGCCTGGTCCGGCGGCAGGTAGGTGCCGCGCACCTGCTCGGGGCGCGACTGCGAGATGTCCCAGTTCTGGCACATCTTGCAGTTCACGTTGCAGCCGGCGGTCGCGATGGAGAACGTCATGGCGCCGGGATGGAAGTGGAAGAACGGTTTCTTTTCGATGGGGTCGATGTGGGCGGCGGCTACTCGCGAATATACCAGCGTGTAGTAAGTGCCGCCTCGATTCTCGCGGACGCCGCAGTAACCACGCTCGCGGTCGTCGATGACGCATTCGCGCGGGCACAACTTACACTTTGTTTTTTTATAGGGCTGCTTTTCGTAGAAGGCGGCTTCGGCGATGAAGCGGGAGTCGGGCGAGACGGCCAGGGCGGGGAGGGCGCAGGCGGCTCCGAGGAACGCACGGCGATTCATCTCATACCTCCACGCGTTCGATGCGGTGCGGATCGTTGGTGCCGATTCCGTGGCCGGCGGCGGTGGCGATGTAGCTGGGACGGGGATCGAGCGGCTTGAGTCCCTTTTCCGCGCGCTTGGCTTCGATGATGCGCCAGCCGGTGTAGTCGAGGGCGACGGGATCGCGAGCGACCAGGAGTCCGTTGAAGGGCCACGACCATTGCGGCATGTAGGAGGGTCCGCCTTCGTATTGCGCGGTCATGGCATCGCAGATGGCGAGACGGACCTTGTTGCGGATGGGAGGCAGCATGTAGACGTCGGCGATATAGGGGTCGCCGGCGTTGGTGTGGTACTTGTTCGGATTGTGGATCGCTCCGAACAGGTTCTTGAGGGCGATGGTCACGCCGGCGATGCTGTGATCCTTGAGCACGGGCACGTTGATGATGCCGTCGCAGACGCGGGTGACGGCCTTCGAGAGCAGGCTGCCGGCGCTGCCGTAGACGGCGAGATCCTCTTCGTAGCCGAAGGCGTCGTTGCCGGCGACGCGGGCGCGGCCGGGGCGGTCCGAGATGCGGAAGCCGGCGCTTTCGAGGTCTTCGCTGAGGCGGTCGAAGACGATGATGTCTTTGGCGGCGACGCCCGCCTGACGGAGCCGCTCAGATATCGCCTCGACCAGGGCGGGGCTGGTGGAGGCCGATCCGCGTCCCGCCAGGCAATTCACTTTGAGTCCGATGACTTCGCCGGGGCGCGCGACTTGTTTCCAGGCCTCGAGGGCGGTGTCGCGATTGTAGAAGGCCTGCATGGCGCGGTCGAGCAGGGCCGCGAGCGCGGCGTGATTGCGCGCGACGACGACCCTGGAGCGGGCGGGAGGCGGGGTCTGGGTGGCAACCAGCGCGCCGCACGAGGACCGGATGAAGGCCCGGCGATTCATAGAGTGGCCCGACACTCTGGTATACCACTGCGGGGCGGGTGGGGGAAGTGTCCGTTTTCGGGATTGGGGCCCTGTTGCCCTGGGGCGCTCGCCTTTGTTTTCAATCGGGAATTGTCCGAAATTGGGATTGGGTTGAATGTCACTGCTGTCCAAATTGCGCCAGAGCGCCTGAAAGCGGCATTGAAAGCAGAGGGCTTGTTGGTGTCGTTTTGTCATTTCTAGTATCAGGTCTCATTATGCTGTCCAAACTACGGC
>DATNLV010000610.1:0-8236 GCA_035602665.1 Bryobacteraceae bacterium
GCTCAATTAGGAACCACAAACGCGCTCGGGTCCAGCAGTCCACACGGCAGCATCGTCGCCATACCCACGGCGACCTGTCCAAATAACCCGGCCGATCCCTCGCTCCGGACGACCCCCAAACCCCACATCAGGGTCCGCCACGCCCGCGTTCGCCTCATTTCCCCAACTGAATCTCCCATCCCCTCAATGACTTCCCAAAAGTGAGCCCCGCCCCTCGCCCAAACCTCGCGCTACCCTCCCCTCAGGCACGCCGCAAATCCCGGTGCCGTCATCTCCGCTCCAAGGAGCCCCCATGTCCAGCCAAAAACGCATCGATTCCGCCCGCGCCAACCGCGCCAAATCCCGCGGCCCCACCACCCCAGAAGGACGCGCCCGCTCCCGCGGCGCCCGCCTCACCCACGGCCTCACCTCCGACCTGATCGTCCTCGAATCCGAATCCCGAAAGAACTTCGACGCCATGGAAGAGTACTTCGCCGAGTACCAGCCCCAAACCCGCTCCCGCTTCGACCTCGTCGATCAACTGGTCATCACCCGCTGGCGCCTCAACCGCGTCCTGATCCTCCAGACCGTCCTCATGGAGAACCAGATGATTCGCCAGCAGCCCGAAATTTGCGCCGTGTTCAAGGTCCGCAGCGCCCAGACCCAGGCCGCCATCGCCTACGAGCACCTGATAGACGATGGCGGCGCCCTCGAAAGCCTCAACCGCCACGAAACCCGCCTCAGCGCCGAGCCCCGCCGCACCCTGAAACTCCTCGACACCCCGCCCAACAATCAAAAACTTCACCATGAACCCAGCGCCGTAAAACCCCCGCACTCTGATGAAGATGGGCCCGCCGCCGAAACCCCACCATCCGCCATCGACCATCCACCATCGACAAGCTCCGATGGGCCCCCCGGCCGAAACCACCATCCACCATCCACCATCGACAAGCGAGGAGCCACCGGCGACGAGCCCTCTGTTAGAATCTTAGGGACGGGCTCAAGAACCCGGGAAGAGCTGCACCTGGCCCCCGCAACTCGAATTGTGGCCCGGCCTCCGAAATGCCGTTAGTCATGAAGGTTTAGAAGTTGCCGATGAGCAAGCTCACGCACCAGCCCGCCCGTCTCCTGGCCCTTGTATCCTTGCTGTTCTGTTCGGTCGCCGCCTTCGCTCAGACCGCCCCGCAACAGACCGTCGCCATCATCTATGACGGACCCACCGACTATCAGGCCAAGGGCTACATACACGCACTCTTCATCGACAATCTGCTCGGCCACTTCGGCCTCACCGGCGAGATCATTCCCTCGGGCCAGTATCAGTCCGGCATGTTGCAGCGCTACCGCGCCGGCTTCTACATCGGCGTCACGCCCAACGCCACCGTCCCCGACAGCCTGCTCGCCGACATCCGCGCCTACCAGCAGCCGTTCGCCTGGCTCGGCCAGCACGTCGAAAGCCTGGTCAACACGCCCGAAGGCAAGCGCCAGTTCGGCTTCACCTGGCAGGAATACAACCGCTACTTCACCGTCACCGGGGTGATGTATAAGGACACC
This sequence comes from Bryobacteraceae bacterium, assembly GCA_035602665.1. Classification (GTDB taxonomy): domain Bacteria; phylum Acidobacteriota; class Terriglobia; order Bryobacterales; family Bryobacteraceae; genus DASWZN01. The sequence goes on from DATNLV010000610.1 coordinate 1,531, forward strand.
TTCCTCCCCAAGCACGAGCCGGACCTCAGCGTCGTATCGGTCACCGACAAAAGGAACGTGCAGGTGGTCTCGACCGCGGTGACCAAGGGCGGCGCAACCTACCCCTACGTCCTGCGCCACGGCCGCTTCTGGTACCTCGCCGACAGCCCCTTCGCCTACCCCGACGAGGGCGGCCATTACCTGGCCTTCTGCGATCTGCTGCACGATATTTTCGAGATCGAGCACCCGGCCAGCCAGCGCGCGCTGGTCCGCATTGAGGATGTCAGCGTCGACGACGATCCGGTCGACCTGCGCCGCGTCTCCGACCTGCTCGAGGGATACCAGATCCCCTTCCAGATCGCGATGATCCCGGTCTTCAAGAACCCCTCGAAAGAGTTCGAGGTCCGCCTCTCGGACCGCCGCTCGTTCGTCGATTCCCTGCACTACATGATCGCCCACGGCGGCACGCCCGTCATGCACGGCGTCACGCACCAGTACCGCGGCCAGAGCGGCGACGACTACGAGTTCTGGGACGACACCGGCGACCGCCCCATTGCCGGCGATTCCACCGACCTGGTCATGCGCCGCCTCCAGCTCGGCCTGCAGGAATGCTTCAACGCCGGGATTTTCCCGGTGGCCTTCGAGACGCCGCACTACGCCGCCTCCGAGACCGACTACCGCGCCATGATGCGCGTCTTCACGCTCTTCTACGACCGCACCATTTCGACGCCCAGCCTCAACTCGCAGCAATATTTCCCCTATCCGGTCATCGACTACTGGGGCCGCTCCGTTCTGCCCGAGGATCTGGGCTACGTGCCCGTCGAGAACCCGCAGACCAAGGACATCCTTCAATCCGCCCGCAATCTTAAAGTGGTGCGCGATGGCGTGGCGTCTTTCTACTTCCACCCCTTCCTGAACCCGAACCTCCTGGATCAACTCGTAAAGGGCATTCGCGACCTCGGCTACCACTTCGTTTCCATCCGCGATTTCGCAAGCTCGGTGGACTTCCAGGGCCGCTACGTCGTGCGCACCGCAACGGGCGAGTCGAACATCGCGCCGCAGAACGAATTCTGGCGGCTGCGCGAGTACGACAAGGACGGCAAGCTGGTCGACACCAAGCTCTCCGACGGCAAGCTCACTGGGCAGATGGAAGTCGCCGTGAACGTGCCGGCGGGCGGCTGGGCCGCGGTGGACCTGCTCAAGGAGCGCCCTGTCGCCCAGGTCGAGCCAACGCTCTCCGTGCGCGTCAAGCAGTGGTGGACCCAGCTCACTTCGAGCGAGAGCCCCAGCCGCGCGGCCACACAGACCTTCGCAATCGGGAAGAAGGCGTGGATTCTGTGGCTCGACAAAACCACGCCGTCCGTTTCCAGGAATCAGCAGAGCTACCAGAACGTCCTCGAGACCTTCGGCTACGACATCAAGCTGGTCAGGCCCGGGGATTTCACCCGCGCGCCGGCCGATCACGAGACCATTCTGGTGGTGCCTGAGGCCGCCGGCCTGCGGCTCTCTACCGCCCAGCAGCAGCAGGTCTTGCAGTACCTCAACGCGGGCGGACACGTCGTCGTCGAGGGCAAGCAGCCCTGGCTCACCCAGCTCGGCTTCTCCTGGCTGGGCCGCCAGATCGCGCTTTCGACAGTCACCGACGACGCCTATCCCGGCATGTTTATCCGCTGGCGCCCCGACGTCCACATCGAGCGGTTCGACGAGCCCGATGGCGTCCGCGAGTTGATGGTCGATAGCGAGAGCGACCAGATGCTGGCCTTCTCCGGCGAACATGGCGCCGGTCACTATGTCTACCTGGCCGCGCCGCTCGACGACCGCACTACCGATGGAACCAGCCACTATCCGTATTTCCCGCGCTACATCACCGAAACGTTCGGCGTGAACACGGCTCTGCGCAGCCCGCGCATCGAGGCCTACTTCGATCCCAGCTACCGCACTTCGGCGGATTGGGACCGCTTGGCCATTCAGTGGCGCAAGTCCGGCATCCGCACGGTCTACGCCGGAGCCTGGATCTTCACCAGCCAGTGGTCCTTCCGCTACGGCGATTTCATCAAGGCCTGCCACCGCAACGGCATCGCGGTCTATGCCTGGTTCTGGTTCCCGCAGGTGACGTGGAAATTCTGGGACGAGCATCCGGAGTGGCGCGAGAAGACCGCCGGCGGCGACGACGGCCTGGTGGTGTGGCGCAAGCTGATGAACCTCCAGAACCCGGCCTGCTTCCGCGCGGCCATGGACTGGATGAAGGGCCTGCTCAACCAGTACGAATGGGACGGTGTCAACATCTCCGAGCTGAACTTCGATTTCAACGCCAAAGACCCGTTCGATCCCAAGCTCTTCGTCCCCATGAACGCCAACGTGCGCGCGGACTTCCGCAAGCACTCCGGCTTCGACCCCATTCAGCTCTTTCAGCCCACTTCGGAGCGCTACTACAAGTACGACCACGCCTCGTTCGACAAGTTCATGCGCTACCGCGAGAACCTGGTGATCGACATGCACCGCAAGGTGCTCGCCGAACTCGAACCGTTGCGCCGCGCCAAAAACTACGAGGTTGTCGTGAGCACCATCGACAGCCTGCACAGCAAGACCGTCCGGCCTGGCACCGGCCTCGATTCGCGCCGCCTGGTGGCCCTGATGAAGGACTTCGATTTCACCTTGCAGGTGCAGGACCCCTCCGAGTACTGGATGAAGTCGCCCGATCGCTACCGCCGCTTCGCCGAAACCTACAAGAAGCTGGTGAAGGATCCCTCCCGCTTCATGTTTGACGTGAACGTAGTGCCCGGCCGCAACATCAACGCGACCAGCCTGCCTACTTCCATCGCCACGGGGACCGAACTGGTGCGCACCGTGGATGCCGCTGCATCGGCCTCGCCCTCCGGCCGCGTGGCCGTCTACTCCGAATTCACCGTCCCCGACCAGGACTGGAACCTGCTGCGCATCGCCCTCACCACCGGCTCCTCGCTCAGCGGCGGCGGCGGCGACTGGAAGGTGGCCGGTCCCGAGCCCGTTCTGCTCACGCCCGCCGAGGACCGCGACTACTACATGGATGGACGCCTCTGGCCCGCGGTCTCGGCCGACGGTGTGCTCGCGCCTCCCGGCCGCCACGGACTCTCCATCAGCCGTCCCTGGTACCACTTCCTCGATCCCGGCACCATGCCCGCGCGCCTGATGAGCATCTCGGGCGACCTGCTCGACGCGCGCGTGATGCCCACTGGACTGATCTTCCGCTACTCCAGCCCCGGGCGCGCCGTCGCCGTCTTTAACGAGAAGCCGCGCGAGATCCTGGTGGATGGCCGCCACGTCAACGTGCCCATCGAAGGCGGCGCCACCTGGACCGCCTTGCTTCCCGCCGGCGAGCATTGGGTGGCCGCGGTCACCAACTCCAAGGCCGGAGTGGCGGTAAACCTGTGGGGTTGGGCGTCGGCTTCCGCCATCAACGCGCTGGGTGGACTTGCCACGGGGCTCATGCTTCTGATCTACTTTGAAGTTCGCGTGCGGCGGATCGTCCGGCGGCGCGCCTGACCCAATGTTCACCAGTGTCTTTATCGACGGCCTCTTCGTCGCGGCGGTCACGCTCATCTGGTTCATGCTCGGCTACCAGTGCCTGCTCTTCTTCATGGGGCACCGCTATTACCGCCTGAACCGCCTGGCGCGGGGCAAAGGCCCCTTCGTCGCCGATGCCGATCTGCCGGCCGTCTCCATCATGGTCCCCTGTCACAACGAGGAGAAGGTCATCGCGCATACCATCCGCGCGCTGCTCGAGCTCGCCTATCCGCCGGACAAGGTCGAGATCCTCATCATCAACGATGGCAGCACCGACAAGACCGCCGAAGTGGTCCTGGGCTTCAAGGACGAGCCCCGCGTGCGGCTGCTCAACGTCCCCGCCCCGCTGGCCGCCAAGGGCAAGTCCGGCGCGCTGAACTATGCGCTGACGCAGGCGCGCCATCCGGTCCTGGCAATCTACGACGCCGACAACGTTCCCGAAACCGGCGCCCTTCGCCCTCTGTGCGAGAAGCTGGTGCTCGATCCCACGCTAGGCGCGGCCATCGGCATGTACCGCGCCTGGAACCGCAAGCGCGCCTTCCTGACGCGCTTCCTCAACATCGAAGGCATCGGCTTCCAGTGGATCCTGCAAGCCGGCCGCTGGATGCTGATGCGCCTGTGCACCCTGCCCGGCACCAACTACGTCATCCGCAAGGCGCTGGTCGAGCAGCTCAACGGATGGGACGTCTCCGCGCTCACCGAAGACGCCGAGATGAGTATCCGCATCTACCAGGCCGGCTACCGCATCCAGTTCATTCCCGATTCCGTCACCTGGGAGCAGGAGCCCGAGGGGCTCAAGGTGTGGTTCCGCCAGCGCCGCCGCTGGGTGCGCGGGTCGAACTACCTGTTCCGCAAGTACGCCGGGAGCCTGCTGAAGACCAAGCCCCGCCGCATCGGCTGGGAGCTGCTCTACTCGCTCGCGCTCTACTACGTCTTCTTTCTAGCGGTGGTGATCTCGGACGTGCTGTTCGTTCTCAGCGCGACCGGCCTCATCCGCATCGACGTGCCCGGCCCTTACGCCATGGTGTGGGTCTTCGCCTACGCCACCTTCGTAGGCCAGCTCGTCATAGCGCTCTCCTGCGCCGAAGGCGAAGATACCCTGGTCAATATTCTCCTGACCTGCCTGATGTATTTCACCTACTGCCAGCTCTGGATTCCGGTGGTAGCCGTAGCCTTCTGGGACGACTTCATCGCCCGCCGCGAAATCAAGTGGGCCAAAACCGAGCGCTACGAAGTCACCGGCTCCGGCTCCCGCACCTAGATGATCAGCGTGGTCCGCAAACCGGGGACTGGATCCCAATTTCGCCGCCTTTGCGAAATTGGTGCCTGTCCCAAGGTTTGCCCTCTGGACACTCCCCGATGATCAGCGACGCCCTAGCCAAGGCAATTCTTCTTCGGGTGCTGTTCTACACCCTGGCCATCGCCGGCCTTGTCGCCATGCTGCACTGGGTGGCCGCAAGCGTGATCTACCAGGGTTCGGCGAGCATCCCTGACCCGGCCGCGGCCAAAGCAATTGGGGCCCAGGACGTCTGGCTCACCGCCCGCGACGGGACCAAAATCAACGGCTGGTGGCTGCGCTCCGAGGGCTCGCACCTCGTAACGCTGTTCCTGCACGGAAACGCCGGCAACCTCGGCCACCGCGCGGATCACATCGCCGAGATCGCGGCCGCCGGCTCCGACGTCCTGATCATCGACTACCGAGGCTACGGCCGCAGCCAGGGCCACCCCACCGAGCGCGGCCTCTCGATGGACGCCGACGCCGCCTACGACTTCGTCGCCGCCAAGGGCAAGCCCATCGTCCTTCACGGCGAATCGCTAGGCTCGGCGGTCGCGGTGGAACTGGCCACGCGCCGCCCCGCCGCCGGCCTGGTTCTCGAATCGCCCTTCACCTCGCTCCGCGCCGAGGCGAACACGGTGCTTCCCATCATCGGCCCGCTGGCGGTCTGGGGCTTCGACTCGAAATCGAGGATCGCCCACGTCCACGTGCCGCTCCTCGTCATCCACGGCGACCACGACCAGACCGTCCCCTATCGCCTGGGCCGCGAGCTTTACGAAGCCGCCCCTGGCCCCAAGACCCTCTGGACCGTCCCCGGGGGCGATCACAACGACCTCCGGGAAACCGCCGGCCCCGAATACCGCGAGCGCCTCCGCCGCTTCTACGCGACGCTTTCGATTCCGGCAGTCACGCGCCAGCGGTAGGTTGCGCCCGAAGCGCCATCGAACACTACCAGCCCCCGAGTCCGGCATGGTCCGGTGATATACTCTTCACGATGAAGAATTTGTTGGTGTTCGTGGTGGCGTGCGGGGCGGCTTGGGGCCAAATGGCCGGGCCGAACTCCGGGGATCTGCCGATTCGTCCCCCTCAGCCGAAGGCGCCGCCCACTGCCAAGACCGTTAACTGCAAGGGCAAGCCGGATCGCGTTTACGCCCACGAGGACGGTGTCTACCACGCGTGCGTCGCTGGCAAGGACGTCTCCTCGGAAGACAGAACCGCGATTCCCCCGAAGCTGATCGAGGAGTACGAGGCTGCGCAAGCGCCGAAGCCGGACGTGTCGGCCGGCAAGAGCGCCGGGGGTGGCACGCCGGTGGTCAGGGTCAGGGCGGCAGACATGGCGGCGGCGACGCCCCCGCCCCGGCTCTCGGACCAACGGCTGAAAGAGATCGCCGTGGGCATGGCCGCGGCCGATGTGGTGCAGAAGCTCGGGGATCCGGCGATGAAGATCAGCGGTGAGGCCGACGACGACTACAGCTACGTGCTGGTATCGGGGAAGACCGCGGAGCTGTACTTCAAAAACGGGAAATTGGCGCGGGTGAAGCTGGTGGAGTAAGCCACGGCGCTCACTTGGTCGTGCTGAACGTGAGGTAAATACGCGCGGTGAAGGTCGGCCCCTCGCGCGCCAACACAGCACACGGCTCTGCCTCACCGGAAGCCTGATTACAAGGCCTGCCTCGGTTGGCGCCGAACTGCGACCGGCCACCAACTCCCGGCGGCCGCGTCAGCGGGGCTTCTGTGCCTGACCACATCCGGAATTGTAGTTGTCGTCGAAACGGCGGTTCCCACAATACGCAAAAGTCAATCTCCCGCCGCCTCTGTCACTTGCGAGAACTTGCCCCCCACGACCCGCGCCCCAGGTCCTAGGCTGATCCCAGGTAGTACCCGTGTTTTCGCATCGCCAAATCGACC
>DATNLV010000641.1:0-6643 GCA_035602665.1 Bryobacteraceae bacterium
TGCGGCCGACGACCGGTTCGTCATCATGGCCTCGGGCGACGAGATCCGGCTGCGCTTCGATCCTGCCCGGTTGCCCGCGCTGGCGGCGGGTTGGAAGCGGGACTTCCTGGTGCTGGTGGACGGCTGGTCGAAGGACGCCGACGCCAACACCGCCTTCGGCGATTCGGTCGAGCCGCTGCCATTCCACGGCATGAGCGCGTATCCGTACCCGGCGGCGGAGCGCTTCCCGGACGACGCGGCGCACCGCGCCTGGCGGAAGGAGTACAACGTGCGCCGGCCGGTGAAGTTCATTGAGCCGCTGGTGGCGAAAGAGTGGTAGCCGACTACTCGAACAACTGGATCGCCGGATGGCGGCCGGTGCCGGCACGGAACAATCGCTGGTCTGAGGTGAGGAAGGGGCAATCGCGCTCGATAGCTAGGGCAAGATACACGCAGTCCCACAGCGACATCTGGTGGCGAAGGGAGAGATCGAGCGCTCGGACCAGCCGGCGGTCGGTCTCGATCAGCTCCGGGGCGAATTCCCTCACGAGCTGAAATGCCTCGCGCGCTTGCGCCGCGGAAATCTGCTTGCGACGATGGCGCTTGCTCAAAAGACTGGCCAGCTCCACCAACAGCAGGTCGGGGGCGATCAGAGAAATCTCGCCTGCCAAGTGCCGATCAAGCAGCCTGAGTGCAGACGGGCGGCCGGGCTCCGGAAGCACCCACTTGGCGGCCACACTGCAGTCGATGACAAACGTCTCAGGCATTGACTATCGCTCGCGATCCTCGCGGATCAGAGGCGCGCTGTCATCGAGTGGTGGCAAGGATGCGGCAAAGCGGTCCAGCTCGTGCCTCAGTTTGCTCAACTGCCGCAAGCGCTCGGCATCGGCCGCCTGCTTCTCCAACGCCTGAATGATCTGGGAGTTGAGGCTGCGGCGGTGCTTCTTCGCTTCTCGCTTGATCACACGGTAGATGGGATCGGGCACATTCTTGACCGTGATGTTCATGGAACCATTTTGGAACCGTCGACCCCTGGTTTGCAAGCGGGACCGCTTACGGCCGCGCCAGCAGGTTGTCGATGAGCCGCGTGGCGCCGAGCCAGGCCGCGGCGGCGATCAGCACGGGGCCGGCGATTTCGACCACTGGCTGCAGTTCGTCGGGATCGACGATTTCGAAATACTCGACACGGATGCGGGGCTCGGGGGCGAGCACGGCCAGTGCGGCCTGCTTCGATTGCTCGGGATCGCGCTCCCCGCGCGCGATCGCTGACTCGGCCGCCTTCAACGACTGGTAGAGCAGGGGCGCGACGGCGCGCTCCTCGGCTGACAGGTGCTGGTTGCGCGAGCTGAGCGCCAGGCCGTCTGCTTCCCGCACCGTCGGAACGCCCACGATCTCGACCCCTAGGTTGAGGTCCGCCACCATGCGCCGGATCACGGCCAGTTGCTGGGCGTCCTTCTCGCCGAAGTACGCCCGGTCAGGCTGCACGATGTCCAGAAGCTTCGCGACCACAGTGGCCACGCCGCGGAAGTGCCCGGGGCGGAACTGGCCGCAGAGATGCTGCGTTAGCGCCTCGACGTCCACGAAGGCACGCTGGCGGCGGGGATACATCTCGGCGATCTCGGGGGCGAAGACGAGGTCGGCGCCGCGCGCTTCCGCGAAGGCGGCGTCGGTCGCAAGCGTTCGCGGGTAGCGTTCGTAATCGTCGGCCCGGTCGAACTGGATGGGGTTGACGAAGACGCTGACCGCGACGGCGCCGCACTCGGCGCGCGCGGTTTCGATCAGACGGCCGTGACCGGCGTGGAGCGCGCCCATGGTGGGGACCAGGCCGATGATTTTCCCAACGCCGCGCCAGCGTGACACCGCCTCGCGCACGCCTGCGATGGTGTGAACGAGTTGGACGCTCATGCCGGATAGAGTCCTGCGCGGACCTCGTCGGCATAGGCCTGCGCGGCTTTCACCATCAGCTCGCCGATCTGCGCGTACTGCTTCACGAACGGCGGCACCGGTCCTTCGAACAACCCCAGCGCGTCGTAAGAGACCAGCACCTGGCCATCGCAATGCGGGCCGGCGCCGATGCCGATAGTGGGAATGGCCAGCGCCGCCGTCACCGCCGCGGCAACCGCATCCGGAATGGACTCGAGAACGATGGAGAACGCACCGGCGTCCTCGAGAGCGTGCGCGTCTTCGAAAAGCCGCTTGGCGGCGTCCTCGTCGCGCGCCTGCTGCCGGTAGCCGCCGATCTGGTTCACTGACTGCGGCACCAGGCCCAGATGGCCCATCACCGGAATCCCGATCTCGACCAGCCGCTTGACCACGTCGATCATCGGCCGCCCGCCTTCGATCTTGACCGCCGCCGCGAAACCTTCCTGCAGCAGGCGACCGGCGTTACGCACGGCTTCGGGCACGGTGACCTGATAGCTGAGGAACGGCATGTCGGCCACCACCAGCGCGCGGCGCGCGCCGCGGCTCACGGCGCGCGTGTGGTGAACCATGACGTCGAGCGTCACGGGCAGCGTGGTCTCCTCGCCCATGATGACGTTGCCGAGCGAATCGCCCACCAGCAGCACGTCGATGCCGGCGCGGTCGAAGAGGCGCGCCATGGTGGCGTCGTACGCGGTGAGCACGACGATCTTCTCGCCGCGCTGCTTCTTGTCCTTGAGGTCGGGGACGCGGATACGTTTCTCGGCCATGGCTAGTCTCCTAGTGCGGGGTGGTCCGCTCCCTGACGGTCGCGGTTCGGTGCTGATGACACCAGCCTAGCTCCCTTCCCGCAGCAGCATCTCGATCTCGCGGGCCTTGTCCTCGGCGAGCCCGCGGCGGCGCGCCACTTCGAGAACGTGCAAGCCCGCCGAGCGGTACAGGCCGGCCACCGACGGCGGCACCGCGGCGAGGCTGGGCAAGTGATGGCGCACGGTCTCCGCGTCGCCGCGCTCGATGGGCCCGGTCAGAGCTTGCTCGGGTCCGAGCGCCAGCGCGTTCGCCACCCCCGCGTAGACCAGCGGGCCGAGCGCGTCCAGCGCCGTCTTCTCGTCGATGCCTGCCGCCTTCATCAGGATAGCAGCCGCGTCGATCAGGCCGGCCACGTAGTTGCTCGCCATCACAGCGGCCGCGTGATAGAGCGGCATCGCATCCGGCGCGACGTGCAACGCGGTTCCGCCAAGCAGTTTGACGATCCTCTCGCCCCACGCGACCGCGGCCGGGTCCCCGCAGACCGCGAAGGTGGATCCGGGAAGAGCGTTGACGCCGGCCTCGGGACTGACGACGGTCTGTAGCGGGTGCAAGACACCGCAGGCGACTCCGGCGCGCGCCAGGGGTTCGAGAATTTCCGGCCCGCGCGAACCGCAGGTGTGGAGCGCCGCGCCCTGGCGCCAGCCCGAGTGTGCCAGCGTGTGCGCGACGCTGGCCACCGCGGTGTCGCTGACCGCGATGAGAATGCGGCCCGCGTGTTCGTGAAGCTGGCGCGGGGAAACGGCGGCGACTCCGATGAACTCGGCCGCGTGCGCGGTGCGCCCGGGGCTACGGCCAGCCACGGCGACAACCGGCTCGCCGCGCTCGCGAAGCAGCCGTCCCAGAGCCTGCGCCACGCGGCCCGTTCCGGCAATGCCGATCGATTCCTGAAGAGTCGCGTTCACGTTCGGAACAGCACCGATTCTTTCGAGAAGACACGCGCCGCGGCGAAGCATGCCAGGCCCGCATAGACGATGTTCGAGGCCATGGTGATGGCGAACGCGAGATGGCTGTACTCGCCGAGGAAGATCTGTTTGATGAGCTGGCACACGTTGAACAGCGGAATCAGCGCCAGAGCCGGCGTGAGCTGCAAGCCCGGCAGCATCCCCACCAGCAGCGGGAAAATGGACGCCATCACCAGCGGCGTCAGGTAGCTCTGAGCCTCTTTGAAGCTTTTGGCGAGCAGCGCGATGGCGACCATCATCGACGCCGCCAGAACGGCCATCGGCACCAGCGCGACGAACACCAGCACGATGTTCGTGGCATCGAGCGGAATGCGGCCCGCGGCTTTACCGGCCCCGAAGTCGGCGAAACGAAACGACACGATGAGGCTCAGCATGGCCAGGACTGCGGTGACGAGCACGGCCGTGGTGGCGGCCAGGACCTTTCCCAGGATGATGGCGCCGCGGCTGGCGGGAGAGGAAAGCACCACCTCCAGCGTACGCCGCTCCTTCTCGCCCGCGGTCATGTCGATGGCCGGGTACATGCCGCCGGTGAACATCAGGAGCACCACGCAGTAGCCCATCATGCCGCCCCAGAACATGCCGGCCATTTTCTTTTCCGGCGCGAGGTTGACGGACTTGACCGTGAACGGGTTGATGACCGAATCCGGCTGGCCCAGCGCGATGAGCTTCCGCTTCATGCTGTTTTCCTTGAACGCTGCGAGCGCGGCGCGGATACGGCCTTCGGCCACGTCGGAACTGCGCCTGGTCAGGTCCGAGTAGACCCGTACTTCGATCGTGCCCGTGCCCGGCGACTTCACCGGCTCGACGCCCGCGGCGATCTCTTTCTTGGCGATGGCGGCCTCGAGATCGTCGCGCGACGCCAGCTTGAAACCGGCCTGGGAGAGCGCGATCAGCAGTTCGGGCATGCGGCCGACGTTGCGCACGGCGATGGTCAGCGCCTCGTCGCCCGCTTTCTTTTCCGTGGAGCTCACGAACTTGCTCATCACCAGCAGGAGCAGGGGAATCGCCAGCAGCGGCACCGCGACCATGCTGATCAGCGTGCGCCGGTCGCGGATGGTGTCCAGCATTTCTTTCCTGTAGATCGTGAGAACCTGGCTACGACGCATGCACCCTCCGGACCGCGTCCGCGATGCCGAGCAGTTCGAGGAAGATCTCCCGGAGCCGCTGCTTTCCCGTGGCCGCGCGCAGATCCTCCATGGTGCCTACGATCTTTATCGCGCCTTCGTGGATCACGGCGATGCGGTCGCAAAGGTACTCGGCCTCCTCCATGACGTGAGTGGAGAAGAGCACGGCCTTGCCGGAGTCGCGGGCCTTCAGAATGAACTCCTCGATGACGTGCGCGGTGGGCACGTCGAGGCCCGAGGCCGGCTCGTCGAGGATGAGGATCGGCGGATCGTGAACCAGCGCGCGGGCGATGGCGACCCGCTGGCGCATACCGGTGGAGAGGCTGTCGATCTTGGTGTCGCCGAAAGCGCTCATGTTGAGCAGGGCGAAGATTTCTTCGATGCGGCTGGCCAGCGCGGCGCCGCGCATGCCATTGAGCTCCCCGAAGAACTTCAGCACCTCGCGCGCGGAGAGCCGGTGATAGAGGCCCATGTCGGCGGAGAGGAATCCGATGCTGCCGCGGACGGCTTCGGGCTCCTTCAGGATGTCGTGGCCGTTCAGGACTGCCGTGCCCTCGCTGGGGCTCATGACGGTGGCGAGCATGCGCAGGGTGGTGGTCTTGCCCGCGCCGTTGGGGCCGAGCAGGCCGAAGATTTCTCCGGAACGGACCTCGAACGAGACGTGATCGACCGCGTGAACGGCACCGCGCTTCGAATCGTGGAAGGTCTTGGTGAGGGCCTGGACCTGAATCATTAGGCTGGTGTCATTGTATCGCCGTAACGTTCGAACATATTCTAACTCGCTGGCTTGCCGCCTTCGGATCCGTACGAGAGTGTGAAGCTGCCTTCGGGGCTGGTGACTTCCACCCTCACCTTTTCCCTGGCGATCGCTTCGAGGATGCGGAAGGCCCCATCCAGGCGGTCCAGCGGCAGTTCCGTGAAGACATCCTTCTCAGGTCTGTTGACGGGGCTCCATCTCACCCACGCTCCCCGCCTCTCGCGATCGCTGGGGGGCAACATCGCCGCGGCTACCGCTCTCACGTCCTCGAGCCCCATTCCGTTCCGCACCAGAATCTCCGCCACGGCGCCCGAGGGCTCGCGCAACAGGCCCAGCACGATGTGCACCGGCCCGATCCAGTTCTGCCCCAACCGCTCGGACTCCTCCGACGCGCAGGCCAGGGCCCGCTTGAATTCCGCGCTCAGCGGAATCTCCACGGAAGTTGAAACACGTGGCCGGGGCGGAAACCGTGCCTCGATCTCCTTGCGGATGGCCGCGGCCCGCTCGCGCGATTTCAGGAACGGCCCAAATACGGCCCAGCCCTCGCGGAACAATGCCAGGAGCAGGTGGTGACATTCGATCTCGGCACTACCGGCTTGACTCGCCTCGTAACGCGCGAAGAAGACCGCTCGCCGCGCCCGTTCGTCGAACCGTTCGAACATTGGGTCCCCCGCGCCGATCTTACCAAGAGGGCCGCTACAATTGTGGGGGCGGGACAAGTCCCGGCATGAGTGCCGGGACGGCAGCCTGAGAGGCTGCGCCACGGGAGGGAACGGTGATGGATGCGGGCGAGCTTGGCGTTTTCAGATCGCAATTGGTCGAGCGGCGGGGGCGGATCGAGGCTGTGGGGGCCTCGGTGGGCGAATCGCCCGATCTGGCGCGGCTTCTGGGCGAGGTCGACGCGGCCCTCGCGCGCATCGAGCACGGCACCTTCGGCATCTGCGATACCTGCCACGACAGCATCGAGAAGGACCGGCTCGCGGCCGATCCGCTCATCACACTGTGCATCGACCACCTGAACGCGAACCAGCGGCGCGCGCTGGAGCACGATCTGGAGCTGGCGTCGGCCATTCAGACCAGGCTGCTGCCCG
>DATNLV010000648.1:0-3081 GCA_035602665.1 Bryobacteraceae bacterium
TTTCAGTGCTTTGGGTCGCGATCCAGTAATAGGCTCCGAGACCCTGCGCTTCCGTAATGAGTCCGTTAACCGTTTGACCACCGTCACCGCCCGCCGGGCTCAGGTTAATACCGTAAAGGTAGGTGAACGATTCACTCGCACCTGGAGCAAGGTTGGCCAGCCCCAGTTTGATGCCCCCACCGAGGTCGCCGGTTTGGTTACAGCCTGCGGCGCAGGAGGCCCCATAGGCGTCGAGCGGATCGGGACTCTCGAAGCCGTAGTACGAGCTGTCAACAACATTGCCCGTGACCGCGTGGCCAAAGGAATTCTCGCCAAACTCGGTCGGAGTGACGTCCCAATCGACGTCGCGCTGGAAGCCTACACCTGTGGCCAGCAAGTCCCCGACGTTCGTCAAGGTTGTCTTGATCTCCAGAATGTTGCCGGACGCAGCAAACTGATACACCTGTTTCACCTGCAATCCGATCGTCGTGGTGGTTGTAACCGTAGCGCTGTTTGCACCAAGGGTCACGGTTGAGGATACGCCGCCCGTGCCATAGTAAGTCTGGTCGGCGTAATTGCTCGAACCATTGGCCGTAACCCCCCAGGAATCGCGAGGAGTACCCGGCGCTAGCGGGTCAAATCCATCGGAAAGCCGCTGAAAGCCGACAGACGTTGTAAAGTCATACAGTTCGCCGTTCGGTCCGATGCCGACTGCGAAACTGTTGCTCGGATCGGTAATCTCTCCTGCGACTGATAGGCTCGGTAAGCACAGGGGCGCAGCACAGCAGATGATAACCACAAACAAAGAGCTCTTCATCTCGCCTCTCACGACTCGCGTGGTCGTCTTGTCTTCGTCTCTCTCTGCGGCTCTGTCCGTTGCCGGAGGCCGCAGGCCCGCTAAGCCCGACGTCACACAACACCTCAAAAGGGGGGCTCTTAGAATTATAGGCGGGTGACGCACCTTTCGAAGATAAAACGATGCGCACGTTATGGAATGAGGTACCAGTACCTACACTCCAGACTCTGGGGTATTCTGCCCGTCAGGCTGCCCGCGTTGACTCAAAGGCGCGAAAGCCTCGTGGCCCTCCGCGCTACGATGAAGATGACCCCATGCCCGACCGCAAACCCGCCCTAGCGCGCGAACTCGGCCTGCGCGACCTGGTCCTGTTCAACATCGCCGCCGTGGTGGGGATCCGCTGGCTGGCCGCCGCGGCGCATACTGGCCCGGACTCGATCGGCCTGTGGCTGGGCGCCGCCATATTCTTCTTCATCCCGTCCGCACTGGCGGTGTCGCGCCTCAGCGCGGAGGTTCCCGAAGAGGGCGGCCTCTACGCCTGGACGCGCAACAGCTTCGGCGATTGGCACGGCTTCCTGTGCGGCTGGTGCTATTGGCTGAGCAACCTGTTCTACATCCCCAACCTGCTGCTGGCCGGGATCGCGATGGCGGTCTACGGCCTGGGGTCGAGCCACGCCTGGCTGGGCGACGCGCGGCTGTTCGTCATCCCGGTGGCGGTGGCCGTCCTGTGGATCGGCACCATCACCAACCTGGTGGGTATGCGGGTGGGCAAGTGGACGCAGAACGCGGGCGCCGTGGCGACGTACGGCGCCGGCGCGCTGGTGGTCGGGCTGGGAATCGGCGTGTGGATCGTGCACGGTTCGGCCACGCCGCTCGCTGTGGCGCCGCGCTGGGACTGGAACCGGCTGAACTTCTGGTCGCAGATCGCTTTCGCCTTCGGCGGCCTCGAGCTTGGGGCGGTGATGGGCGGCGAGATTCGAAACCCGGAGCGCAACGTCCCGCGCGCGGCGTGGATCAGCGGCCTGGCGATCGCGGCCTTCTACATCGCCGGGACGCTGGCGGTGCTGGCCGTGCTCAAGCCCGGCGAGGTCAACATCGTCTCCGGCCTGGCGCAGGCGGCCGCCGCGGCGGGGGATCGGCTCGGCGTACCGCTGGTGGCCCCGTTGGTGGCGGTGCTCATCGCGTTCGGCATCACCGGCCAGCTCGGCGCCTGGATCGCCGGATGCGCGCGGGTGCCGTTCGCCATCGGACTGGACCGCTACCTGCCCGCCGCCTTCGCACGCCTTCACCCGCGCTGGAAGACGCCGCACGTCGCCATCCTGAGCCAGGCCGCCGCCTGCACCATCTTCCTGCTCGCCATGCTCATCGGCGAAGATGTGCGAACCGGCTACCAGTTGCTGGTGGATCTGACGGTGGTGACCTACTTCATCCCCTTCCTCTACCTGTTCGCGACCGCCGCGCGCCACGGACTGCGCCTCAGCGCCGCCGCGGGAATGGTGGTGACCGTCGCCGGCATCGTGTTCTCGGTCGTACCGCCGGATGGCGTGGCCTCGGTCTGGCGTTTCGAGACCAAGCTGGCCGCGGGCTGCCTGCTGCTGGTGGGGGCCGGTAGAATGGCTTTCTTGAGGGGCAGGCGCGCGCAAGCATGAATTACGAGGACGCAGTCCGGTTCCTGTATTCGCTCGGCAACGAAGTGAAGGCCGCCAAGCTCGGGCTCGGGCGGATGTCGGTGCTGCTCGAAGCGCTGGGCGATCCGCATCTCGCGGGCGACTTCATACACGTCGCCGGGACCAACGGCAAAGGCTCGACCTGCGCGATGGTGGAGTCCGTCCTGCGGCTGGCCGGAATCAGGACCGGCCTCTACACCTCGCCGCATCTGGCCGAGCCCACCGAGCGCATCTCCATTTCGGGCCACCCCGTGAGGCGCGAGGTTTTCGCAGCGGCGTTCGACCAGGTGCATCGGGCGGCGGAGCGGCTCATCGCTTCGGGCGCGCTCGACCTGCATCCCACCTACTTCGAAACCGTCACCGCCATGGCCTTCGTAGCCTTTCGAGAAGCCGAGGTGCGGACGACCGTGCTCGAGGTCGGACTGGGAGGCCGGCTGGATGCCACCAACGTGGTCCTTCCACGCCTGGCGGTGATCACGCCGGTGGACTTCGACCACGAAGTTTTTCTGGGACGCGGATTGAGCGCCATCGCGGAGGAGAAGGCGGGGATACTCAAGCGCGGCGTGCCGGCCGTGATCGCAGCGCAGCGTCCGGAGGCCGCGCAAGCGCTCGCCGCCGCTGCGGCCGCTCTGGGCGTCG
>DATNLV010000655.1:0-8509 GCA_035602665.1 Bryobacteraceae bacterium
GCGCGTCGACGTGGTGGTGCGCACGCGGGTGATCGGTCATTTCTTCCCGGCGGGAACGGTCGATGCGTTCGACGTGTGGCTGGAGCTTCAGGCCAAGGACGCCACCGGGAAAATCATCTACTGGAGCGGCGCGGTGGAGGACGGCGGGCGCGGCCCGGTGGAACGCGGCGCGCATTTCTACAAGAGCTTTCAGATCGACGGCGAAGGGAACCCCATCAACAAGCGCAACGCCTGGCAGGCCCGCAGCACGCTGTACGTGCGGCTGATTCCGCCCGGAGCGGCGGACGTGGCGCACTTCCGCGTGCGGATTCCCGCCGACGCCAAGGGCCCCATTACGCTCACGGCCCGGCTGAACCATCGCAAGTTCACGCGCTACTACACGGAGTTCGCGTATGCCGGAGTGCCGCGGCCGGGGCCGGTGGGTCCTGGGTTCGACAACCGCGAGTGGACGTTCGAGAAAACAAACGTGCCGGCCAATGTTTCGGGCAAGATCAAGGGCGAAATCCCCGATCTGCCGATTACGGTGCTGGCTCGCGCCGAGGCGCGGCTGGAGCTCGGCGGCGCTCAGACGGAGGCGGCCTGGCAGCCGGTGGTGCGGCGGGAGGACCGGGAGCGCTGGAACGATTGGGGCATCGGCCTGCTGCTCCAGGGCGACTTGAAAGGCGCGGAGTACGCGTTCCAGAAGGTGACCGAGGCGGAACCGGGATACGCCGACGGGTGGCTGAACGTGGCCCGCGCGCTGGTTCAGGAAGGCGAGACGGACGCGGCCAAGCCGTACATCGAGCGGGCGCTCGCGATCAATCCGCGGCTGGGACGCATCTACTACTTCCGGGCGCTGGCGCAGAAGGCGGACGGCGACTACGACGGCGCGCTCGCGTCGCTGCGGACCGCCGCGGAGCAGTATCCGCGCGACCGCGTGGTGCTCGATCAGATCGGCCGCATTCTGTTCCTCAAGCGCGACTACGCGGGGGCGGTGCGCGCGCTCGAGGGCGCGCTCGCGGTAGACCCGGAGGACCTGCAGGCGCACTACAACCTGATGCTGGCGCGGCGCGGTCTGGGCGATCTGGATGGCGCGGGCCGCGAAGAGACTCTGTTCAAGCGCTTCAAGGCCGACGAGTCGGCTCAGGCTCTGACGGCGAGGCCGCGCCTGCTGAGCCCGGAGGACAACAACGAGCGCGAGCCGATCCACGAGCACGACAGCGTGGCGCTGGCGGGGGTGTCACGATGAGGGCGACGTGGGGCAGGACTCTAGTCCTGCAGCGGGCGTCCACGCCCGCCTCCGTACAACGTCCGGAAGAGAAGCAGGCCGGACGTGGACGTCCGGCGCAGCTCTGGAGAGACGCCCCACTTAGGGCGGCGACAATCGCTGTCCTGGCCCTGCTGGCCACGATCTTGCTGGCATCCGCCCCGCAAGCGTCGGCGGTGCACTTCACGGACGTGACGGCGAAGGCGGGCATACGGTTCGTCCACAACGCCGGTAAGGCGGGGAAGAAATTCCTGCCGGAGACGATGGGTGCGGGCTGCGCGTTCTTCGACGCCGATGGCGACGGATGGCCCGACATCCTGCTCATCAACGGCAAGGACTGGGTTCCGCAGGGCCGGCGGACCACCGCGGCGCTCTATCGCAACAACCACGACGGCACGTTTACCGACATCACGCGCGGGAGCGGGCTCGACATCGAGATCTATGGGCTGGGCGTGGCCGTGGCGGATTACGACAACGACGGGCGTGAGGACGTCTACATCACGGCGCTGGACGGCGATCACCTGTTCCACAACGAAGGCGGCGGCAAGTTCCGCGACGTGACGCGGGAGAGCGGCATCCGCAACGCCGCGTTCGGCGCCAGCGCGACATGGTTCGATTACGACCGCGACGGCAAGCTGGACCTGTTCGTTGCGAACTACGTGCAGTGGAATGCCAAGGACGACCTGTGGTGCTCGCTCGACGGCGCGACGAAATCCTACTGCACGCCGGAATCGTACAAAGGCGTGTCCTCGAAGCTGTATCACAACCTGGGCAACGGCAAGTTCGAAGACGTGACCGCGAAGGCCGGGCTCGCCGATGCTTCGAGTAAGTCACTGGGAGCGGCGGTGATCGACTACGACAACGACGGATGGCCCGACCTGTTCGTTGCCAACGACACGCAGCCGAACAAGCTCTACCACAACAACCGCAACGGGACGTTCACGGAGGAGGGACTGCGGGCCGGCGTGGCGTTCAGCGAGGACGGCGTGGCGCGCGGCGCGATGGGCGTGGATGCGGCTGACTACGACCGCAGCGGCCGCATGCACCTGCTGGTGGGCAACTTCTCGAACCAGATGCTGGGGCTGTATCACAACGAGGGCAACGGGCTGTTCGTGGATGAGGCCCCGCGCTCGGCGGTGGGGCGGGCGAGCCTGCTGTCGCTGACTTTCGGCTGCTTCTTCTTCGATTACGACCTGGACGGGTGGCCCGACATCTTCGCGGCCAACGGGCACATCGACGAGGAGATCGGGCGCGTGCAGCCGCGCATCGCGTTTCGGGAGGCGCCGCTGCTGTTCCGCAACTCGGGCGGCGGCCGGTTCGAAAACGTTTCGGCGGCGGTGGGCCCGGACTTCGCGCGGCCGGTGGTGGCGCGCGGCGCGGCCTACGCGGATTTCGATCGCGACGGCGACCTGGACATTCTCATGAGCACCAACGGCGGCCCGGCCTGCCTGCTGCGCAACGACGGCGGCAATCGCAACCACTGGCTGACGCTGCGGCTGGTGGGAACGCGCTCGAACCGCGACCCGATCGGCGCGGTGGTGCGCCTCGAGAGCGCCTCGGGGCGGCAGATGCAGGCGGTGCACAGCGGGGCGAGTTACTGCTCGCAAAGCGACCTGGCGCTGACGTTCGGCCTGGGCGGCGACCCGGTGGTGACAGCGATTGAGATCACGTGGCCGAGCGGGACGAAAGAGCGGGTCTCGCGCCAAGCGGCGAACCAGTTCGTGACCATTCGCGAAGGCGCGGGCGTGGTGGGGCGATAGAATGGCACTGTGTGGACCTTCCGTTTCTGCGCTCTGGCCTGCCTGCTGGCGCCGCTCCTGGGCGCGCAGGCACCCGCCGATGAAACGCCGCCGCGCATCCTGAGCACGAGGGAGCCCGAGTACACTGCCGACGCCCGCGCCAACCACGTGCAGGGGGTCGTCGTTCTCGATCTGGTCATCGATCGGAAAGGCCGCCCGACCCGTATCTCATTCGTAAGCCCCTTGGGTTTCGGATTGGACGAGCAGGCGCGAGCGGTTATCGAGTGGTGGAGGTTTGCGCCTGGCACGAAGGGCGGCCAGCCGGTGGACATGCTGGCAACCGTAGCAGTCAACTTCACGATCCGGAGCCATTCGCCCGATGAACATGAACGGAGGAAGGCGCAGCTCGATGCCGCCGTCAGGGCCGGGTCGGTCCAGGCGGTGCGGGAGCTTTCCGAAAAGAAGTTCCCGCCCGCAATGTACGTGCTCGGTATGTGGGAGACCAAAGGCGAACACGTCGAGCAGGACATGAAGGACGGACTGGCTCTGATCCAGAAGGCAGCAGCGTTGAACTACGGGCCGGCGCTCTACGAGGTCGCCCGGCGTGATCTCTCTCGCGGCACATACAGGGGTCTGGACGAGATGGGCCAGGCCGCGCTGCTGGGCATTCGGGAAGCGCAGCTGACCCTCGGCGACCGGTACGAGAGAGGCGATGGAGAGCCGCGCGATCTCGGTAACGCGCGCCGGTATTACCGCCTGTGCGCCGCCGAGGGGGTCGCTCTGTGCGAGTTCAGGCTGGGCTGCCTGTTGCTCGACGCGCCGGGCCAGAAGGAGCAAGCCATCGCCTGGCTCAGGCTCGCCGCCGATCGCGGGGTGGAGGAAGCCGGCTACGTCGCATCCAGGGAATCGGCCGATCTTACGCCAGCTCAGAGCGAGTCGGTGGAGGGCCTCATGGCTCAACTCCTGGGGGCTCAACTCGCGCGCAGGTGAGGCGCGGCGCGCCACCGTGCTACGCTCTTGGGCAGGATGACAGACCAAGCCAGACTTTCGGGAATCTTCCTCGCGCTCGCCGCCGTTTGCGGCGCACAGACTCACGGCATCGCCGTGGCCAACATGGACCCTGCGGTCGCGCCGGGCGACGACTTTTACGGGTACGCCAACGGCCGCTGGATCGAGCGCACCCAGATTCCGCCCGACCGTGGGCGCATCGGCGTCTTCACCGCCCTCGACGACCTGAGCAACAAGCGCACGGTCGGCCTGATTGAGGAACTCGCGAAGATCAAGGCGGTGGCCGGCTCCGACGTCGCCCGGATCGCCTGGCTCTACAACTCATACATGGATGAGCCCGCCATCGAGGCGAAGGGTCTGGCGCCGCTGCGGCCGCACCTGGAATCCATCGCGGCGATCCGCGACAAGCGCGAACTGGCGCGCGCTCTGGGCGAGAGCCTTCGCGCCGACGTCGACGCGTTGAACAACACCAACTTCCACACCGCCAACCTTTTCGGATTGTGGGTCGCACCCGGCTTCAACGACTCCGAACATTACACCGCCTATCTGATGCAGGGCGGATTGCAGATGCCCGACCGCGAATATTACTTGGACGACAGCGATCGCATGCGTGACATCCGCGCCAGGTACCAGGCCCACGTCTCGGCCATGCTCAAGCTGGCGGGATTCACGGACGCGGACGCCCGCGCTGCCCGCATCGTCGAGCTGGAGCGCGCCATCGCGGAGAAGCACCTCAGCCTGGCCGAGAGCGAGGACATACATAAGGCCAACAACACCTGGAAGCAGGCCGATTTTGCCGCGAAGGCGCCGGGCCTCGACTGGGCCGAGTATTTCCGCGGCGCCGGGCTGGACAAGCAGGCGAGCTTCATCGTGTGGCAGCCGAGCGCGTTCGCCGGCGAGTCGGCGCTGGTCGCCTCCACTCCGCTCGACACGTGGAAGGACTGGCTGGCGTTCCACCTGATCGATGCCTACGCCGGGGTGTTGCCCAAGGCTCTCAATGACGAGCGCTTCGCGTTCTTCGGCAAGCTTCTCCAGGGCACGCCGGAACAGCGCCCGCGGTGGCAGCGCGGCGTGGCGCTAGTCAACGCCCTGCTCGGCGATGCCGTGGGCCAGATCTACGTGCAACGCTACTTCCCGCCGGCGGCGAAGGCGGAGGCGCAGGCGATGGTGGCGAACATTATCGCCGCTTTTCGGAAGCGCGTCGAGGCGCTCGCGTGGATGGATCCCGCAACCAAGGCCGAGGCGCAGGCCAAGCTCAACACGCTTTACGTGGGCGTCGGCTACCCGGAGACCTGGCGCGACTACTCCGCATACGAGGTCACGGACGATGCTTTCGGCAACGTCTGGCGCGGCGGCCTGTTCGATTTCCATCAGGCGGTGGCGCGCCTGGGCAGCGCGGTGGATCGCAAGGAATGGTCTATGACCCCGCAGACGGTGAACGCGGTCAATCTCCCGTTGCAGAACGCGCTCAACTTCCCGGCGGCCATTTTGCAGCCGCCGTTCTTCGATGCGGAGGCTCCGGCCGCGGCCAACTACGGAGCGATCGGCACCGTCATCGGCCACGAGATCAGCCACACGTTCGACACCGAAGGCAGCGCGTTCGACTCGAAGGGGCGAGTGCGAAATTGGTGGACGGCGGCGGACCTGGAGCATTTCAACGCTGCCACCGCCAGGCTCGCGGCGCAGTATGACACCTACAAGCCCTTCCCCGACATTTCCGTGAACGGCCGGCAGACGCTCGCGGAGAACATCGCCGACGTCGCGGGCATCGCGGCGGCCTTCGACGGCTACCATGCCTCGCTGGCCGGCCGGACCGCGCCGGTGCAGGACGGCTTCTCGGGCGACCAGCAGTTCTTCATCGCCTTCGGTCAGAATTGGGGATCCAAGGCGCGCGAAGCGGCGCTTCGCCAGCAGGTGCTGACCGACCCGCACGCACCCGGGCGTTTCCGCGCGTATACGGTGCGGAACATCGACGCGTGGTACACGGTATTCAAGGTGCAGAGCGGAGAGAAGCTGTACCTGGCGCCGGCGGATCGGGTGCGGATCTGGTGAGGCGCGAACGACGCAGGAGTGATCTTGTCTCAGTCACCCCTGACGGTGTTCCATTCGGGTGTCGAATTCTCTTCGGCCTTCAGTTCGTCGGCTGGCTCGTCGTACAGAAACACGAGGTTGTGACCGCCAGTCCTCCCCTCGGCGTTTTGACTGGCGATCAGCCACCTTCTCATTCTGGGTAACGCCTCCGTCAACAGCCTCGTCTGGACGGTATGTCGCAAGCGTCGAGGCACGGGTTCCACTGTGATCTTCCAACCAGGCTCGAAGCGACCAGACTCGATATAGAGCTTTCGGTACACGGTATTCAGGGGGGCCTGCCAATAGCTCACGCTCAGAACTCGATAGGGTTGGGAGAAGATCGGAACAAGGCGTTGTCTGTTCCAGTACCAGAAGTCCACAACGAGAAAGCCTGTCTGCGGCACACCTTCCAGCGCTTCGGAGATGGCTTCTGCCCCAAGCGGATACGAGAGAGTGCTCGGGATTTTCGTCCTGTACCCGGTCGGAATCATTGTGACAGCCATGATCGCACACCAAACATCAGGCGCTTCAGTTGTTCAATAAACTGAAGGTATGGCCCTGAAGTTCACTACGTCTTACCTGGAAGATTCGGTGGCGCTGTTCCGGTATTACAAGAAGCTCGCCGAGCGGGCGATGGAGCAGGTCACCGACGGACAACTGTTCGCCACTTTGGACGAAGAGGCGAATTCGATCGCGGTCGTCGTCAAGCACATGGCGGGCAACATGCGTTCGCGGTGGACCGACTTTCTGACGACCGACGGGGAGAAGCCGAATCGCGATCGCGACACCGAATTCGTCGATCCTCCGGCCACGCGCGAGGCGCTGCTGGCGGCGTGGGAGGACGGCTGGAGCCGCTTGTTCGGGGCGCTCGCGCCGCTCTCGGACGCCGACCTGGCGCGTACGATCACGATCCGCGGCGAAGCGCATTCGGTGATGCAGGCAGTCAACCGACAGGTGGCGCACTACGCCCATCATGTGGGCCAGATCGTACTGCTGGCCAAGCATTTCGCGCACGAACGGTGGCAATCGCTGAGCGTGCCGCGGAATCGCTCAGCGGAGTTCAACCGGCAAGTCACGTCGGGCGAGAAAAGCCAACGCTAGTGTTATCCTGAGGGCATCCTGGTCAGTTGAAGAGGAGGCTTGCGATGCACCCTGGGAAAGCTGCGGAAGCTCCGTTGACTCCCTTTCTGGTTTTCGAAATGCTGCAGGCGCATCAGCGCACGGCGGCGCTCAAAGCGGCGATCGATCTGGATGTTTTCCGGGCCGTGGGCGACGGGCCGGGAGACGTGGCCTCGATCGCGCGGCACTGCTCGGCGTCCGAACGCGGCATCCGCATCCTGTGCGATTTCCTTACCGTCTGCGGCGTCTTGCGCAAAGAGGATGGGCACTACCGGCACTCGCCGACGAGCGCCGCTTTTCTCGATCCGCGCTCGCCTGCGTCGCTGGCCTCGATCGCGCAGTTTCTCGGCAACCCGGCGATGCATGAGCCATACGAGCATCTGGCGGATGTCGTGCGCGCGGGACGCACGGACTTGCCGGGCGAGGGCACCGTGGAACCGGAGAATCCGATTTGGGTGCAGTTCGCGGAAACGATGGCGCCGATGATGGCCCCCATGGTTGGCCCGCTGGGCGCGGTGGTGCTCGAGGGACGCACCGGGCCGATGCGCGTGCTGGATATCGCCGCGGGCCACGGCCTCTTCGGCATCGAAATCGCCAAGCAGAATCCGCAGGCCCGCGTCATCGGTCTGGACTGGGCGCCGGTGCTGCGCGTGGCTCTGGACAACGCTCGCAAAGCCGGCGTCGAGGACCGCTACAACATGCTGCCGGGCAGCGCCTTCGAGGTCGATTTCGGCGGACCGTATGACGCCGTGCTGCTCACGAACTTCCTCCACCACTTCGATTGGGCGACCTGCGTGGGCCTGTTGAAGAAGGTTCGCGCGGTGCTGCGGCCCGGGGGGTGCGCGGCCACGCTCGAGTTCGTGCCCAATGAAGACCGCGTCTCGCCGCCCACGCCCGCGGCCTTCAGCCTCACCATGCTGACGTCTACCGTGGCAGGCGACGCGTATACGCTAAGCGAGCTCACGGGGATGTACCACGAGGCCGGCCTCGGCGGTGTCACCGCGCACCCCATTCCCATGAGCCCGCACACCGTGGTCAAGGGACTGGCATGACCCGTCGCGAACTGCTGGGCTCCGCGTCCCTCTCTCTTGCTGCATTCACTGCGCGCGGGGCCGACGCCCAAGGCGCGCAGGACCTCGATTTCGCATCGGCGCTCGCCGCAGCCGCGGCGATCAAGGCGAAAAAAGTCTCTTCGGTCGAACTGACGCGGCACATGTTCGACCGGATCGACAAGTACAACCCGAAGCTCAACGCCTTTGCGTATCAGATGCGGGATCAGGCGCTGGCGCAGGCCCGGCAGGCGGACCAGGCGTTATCGAGCGGAGAC
>DATNLV010000670.1:0-5017 GCA_035602665.1 Bryobacteraceae bacterium
GCGCAGCCACAGCAGCCGCAGTTCCTCGGGCGGGATGATGTATCGCTCCCAGTCGTAGTAGAACAGGAAAGAAAGGTAGGCGCCGCAAGCCAGCACCGTGAAACTGACTGTGCCCGCCTCGCCCAGGGTGGTGGCCGCGGAAACCACCGGCACCAGCAGAATCCAGAAATAGGGACTGTTGATGTCGCCGCTCCGGCTGAGGATGGCGTAGCCCAGAACCAGTTTGAGCAGGTTGGCCAGCACGCTCCCCCGCACCGGCGCGAAGAAAGGAATCTTCTGCTCCAGCACCTGGATCACGGCCAGCGCGAACAGCAGCAGAATGAATTCCGGCCGGCGGGTGGGGCCGGTTGCCGCCATGATCGCGAACAGCGCCAGCCAGACCGCGTCCTGGATGCGGAACCGCTCGCTCGGGCGCAATGGGCTCACGGGAACAATATAGCGCTCGCGCGCCGCGGGCGCGCTTCGCACGTCGATGGTCGATGGTTGATGGTGGATGGTGGCGCTACGCGACAGGGAAGCCCCGACCGGATCGACGGGCAACGAGCGACGAGCAACGAGCGCGCCGCAGCCGCCCTCCATCTGTGCCAAAATGGAAGACGTTTCCCAGCATGACTTATCCAGACCCCCCCAACGATCTCGACTTGCAGAAGCCGTCCGCGCCCGACTCTTCTTTCGGCGAGATCCTCAATCAGTTTGAACGAGCCCACAAGCCGGGCCAGACCGAAGGCGGCCGCCCGGGCAAGGTCGTCTCCGTGTCGAGCGACGCCGTCGTCGTCGACATCGGATGGAAGACCGAAGGCATCGTGCCGATCGCGGAGTTCCGCGACGCATCGGGCAAGGCCGACGTCGCCGTCGGCGACCAGGTGATCGTGACCGTCCGCGGCCGCGAGGAGGGCTACTACCAGCTCTCCATGATCAAGGTCGAGCGGCCCAAGGACTGGTCCGCGCTCGAAAGCGCTTTCGCCGAGAAGCGTCCCATCGCGGGCACCGTCACCGGCGTGGTCAAAGGCGGCCTCACCGTCGACGTCGGAATGCGCGCCTTCCTGCCCGCTTCCCGCAGCGGCGCCAAGACCCCGGCCGAGATGGAAGCGCTCATCGACCAGGAGATCACCTGCCGCATCATCAAGCTCGATACGGCGGATGAAGATGTCGTGGTCGACCGCCGGTCCGTTCTCGAGGATGAGCAGCTCAAGGCGCGGCGCGAGCAGTTCGGGGCGCTCGAAGAGGGCGCGGTGGTTCGCGGTACCGTGCGCACGCTCACCGATTTCGGCGCGTTTGTCGACTTGGGCGGCATCGACGGCCTGCTGCACGTGGCCGAGATTTCCTGGCACCGCGTCGACAAGCCGTCCGACGTGCTCAAAACCGGCGACGAGCTCGAAGTCAAGATCCTCAAGATCAATCGCGAGACCCACAAAATCTCGCTCGGCCTGAAACAGATGACCGCCGACCCGTGGTCGCTGGTCGAAGAGAAGTACAAGCCCGGCGAGCGCGTGCGCGGCAAGGTCACCCGCACCGTCGAGTTCGGCGCGTTCGTAGAGCTCGAGCCCGGCATCGAGGGCCTCATCCGCATGTTCGACCTCACCTGGTCGAAGAAGGCCCGCAAGGTCGAGGATGTCGTCAAGCCCGGCGATCTCATCGAAGCCGTGGTTCTCAACGTGGATGCGGCGGCCAAGCGCATCGGCCTTGGCCTCAAGCAGGCGCTGGGCGATCCGTGGGAAGAGGCGGTGAAGAAGTTTCCGGTCGGCGCCGTAGCCGAGGGAAAGGTCACCAGCCTGGCCAAGTTCGGAGCGTTCATCGAGCTGGCCGAAGGCGTCGAAGGCATGATCCATGTCGGCGACATCACGGCCGAGAAGCGCATCAACCATCCGCAGGACGTCCTGAAGCTGGGCGAAGTGGTGAAGGCGCTGGTGGTCGAAGTGGACCAGAGCCGGCGCCGCATACGCCTCAGCATCAAACAGCTTCAGCCCACCAGCGTCGACGAGTACATTGCCGAGCACAAAGCCGGCGACGTGGTGTCGGGACGCATCGTCGATGTCGCCAAGGGCGCCGCCCGCGTCGAACTCGGCGAGGGCCTGACCGTGACCTGCGTGCTTCCTAAGCCGCAGAAGGTGGCCGATGCGGCTCCGGTCGCTGCCGAGGCGAATGTCTCGGCGCTCTCGGCCATGCTGTCCGCACGCTGGAAGCAGGGCGCGGCCACGTCCGCCGGGATCGCTGGCGATGCTCCCCGCACGGGGCAGGTTCGCAACTTCCGCATCGCAGCCCTGGACCCCGCCAGCAAGCGCATCGACATCGAACTGGCAGGCTGATTCAGGGCAAACGGGTTAGCTCGCGGAGATAGTGGCGCCCCCCCGTGGTGGAATGGTAGAATAAAGGCGACATTCCACCATGGCGCTGAATATCAAGAACGTTGACGTCGAAAGGTTGGCCGGAGAAGTGGCCAACCTGGCCCACGAAACTAAGACACAGGCCATCAAGCGGGCGCTGGTGGAGCGACGGGCGAGGCTCCAGGCCCGGACTGGCAAGGCCGGTGGTCGCAAGAGCCTGCGGAAATACCTGGAGCAGAACGTGTGGCCCCTGATGCCGGTCAGCGAACTGGGGCGAGCGATGAGTCGCGAGGAAGAAGACCGGATCCTGGGTTATGGGCCCGAGGGCTACTAGACATGGTCCTCGACAGTTCCGCCATCGTTGCCATTCACCTGCGGGAACCTGGCCACGAACGGCTCATCGAGAGAATCGATGCCGCCGAGGTAGTGGTCGTGGGAGTTCCCACACTTCTTGAAACCGCGATGGTGTTAACGGCGCGGCTCGGGCAGGATGCTCGTCCGATGCTCTTCGCGTTTCTGCGCCGCCTGGAGGCAGAGGTTGTGCCATTCAACGAGGAGCACCTGGACGCCGCCGCAACGGCCTTCATCCGCTTCGGACGGGGTCGCCATCCCGCGGCTTTGAATTTCGGGGACTGCAAGTCGTATGCCGTCGCATCGGTCGCTGGCATGCCGCTACTGTTCGCGGGTGAGGATTTCAAACGGACAGACATCTCTCAAGCCTGATCCGCCGGCTGCTCAGCGGTCCTCGACCGTCCCCTTGCCGTTGGCCCAGTAGCCGGCACGCGTGAGAACCGTCATCGGCGCCGGCCCGGACGCCTTCACCAGGATGCGCCGGTACATCCCGTCGAGCACCTGGTTCGTGGGGCTGTAGGCCAGCGTGTACTGATTGCGAATGTTGTGCGCGATGTCGAGCGCGGTGCGGTCCGCCTCCGAGGCGTCCTTGAGGTAGTAGGACTGGCCGCCGGTGGCCTGCGTCAGGGCGTCCAGGTCGCGCTGGGCGCGGTGGGTCTGCTGGTCGTCGATCTCACTCAGAAGGCCGATGGCATAAATGAGCACGCCGCTCTGCTGCGCCGCGCGGATCACATAGTCCTGCCCGATGACGCTGGTGTTGTCCTCGCCGTCGGTGATCAGGATCAGTACCTTCTTGTCCTCGGCCGCTTTCCGCTGCAAGTGCTCGATGGCCAGCCGCACCGCGTCCCGCATGGCCGTGGTTCCGCGTGAGTCGAGCTTGGCGAGGCCCTCGCCCAGGCGTTTGCGATCGTGGGTGAAATCCAGATCCATGTACGCCTTCTCGTTGAAGTGCACGACGAAGACTTCGTCATCCGGGTGCGATGCCTCGACCAGGGCCAGCGCCGCGGCCGCCACGCGGTCCCGCTTGTTGGTCATGCTGCCGCTGTCGTCGATGACCAGGCCGATCGATACCGGGGCGTCCTCCCGCCGAAAGACTTTGACCTCCTGCTCGACGCCGTTTTCAAGCACGTGAAACGCGCCCTGCTGGAGGTTGGTCACCAGCCGGCCGTCCGCGTCGAGCACGGTGGCGTGCAAAACCACCAGGCGAGAATCGCTCCGAAAGACCGTTGGCGGCGGGTCCTGCGCCGCGAGCGGCATGGCGAGGCCGGCCAGGATCAGAAGACACTTTCCCAGAGTCACCCTACTATTGTGACGTACGCGTGGCCGACTTGGTTCGTGTAGTCAGCACGAAACCGCGACCGCCGCGGGGGGCGGGCTTGAGCCAGGCTTCAGCCCGCGCGGAACTTCAGTTCCGCCGCCCCGCGGAGCGGGGCTGAAGCCCTGCGCGGGGCTGAACACGCTGCTGAAAAAGTCCAGGCAACACAATCGGCGGCCAGTAATGCTCTGGACGTTCGGGGCATTATTTCAGCACCCTCTGAAGCCCGCCCTCCCGCTTCACTCTG
The DNA here is from genome assembly GCA_035602665.1 of Bryobacteraceae bacterium. Classification (GTDB taxonomy): domain Bacteria; phylum Acidobacteriota; class Terriglobia; order Bryobacterales; family Bryobacteraceae; genus DASWZN01. The sequence continues at coordinate 4,238 of DATNLV010000670.1, forward strand.
AAGCGGCTTGCGTAGCGGTACGCCCGGAATGTAGCGCTTCGTTTGGGATGCGCGCACCCAGCGGACCGCATTCATCCACAACCCGTTCCCCTGTGCTATGTTCGCTGCCATGACCGGACGCAGACAATTCCTGGCGGGCCTGGGCGCTCTGGCCACCACGCGCGCAGGGGCCGAAACGTCCCCGCAACCCGCGCTGGTGCGGCCCGCGGCACTGAAGGAAGGCGACACCGTGGGACTGATCACCCCCGGCACCTACGTTTCGGACCCCGACCGCCTGGCGATGGTCGTCCGCACCGTCGAGTACTTCGGATTGCGGCACAAGATGGGCCGCAATGTCGGCCAGCGCGCGGGCTATCTGGGCGGCACCGACCGCGAGCGCCTGGACGACCTGCACGACATGTTCCGCGATCCCGCGGTCAAGGCCGTCTTCGCCATCCGCGGCGGCTACGGTTCCGAGCGCCTGCTGGATGGCATCGACTACGGCCTGCTGCGGGCGAATCCCAAAATCTTTCTCGGCTACAGCGACATCACCTGTCTGCACCTGGCAATTCACAAGCGGGCGGGCCTGGTGACTTTTCACGGGCCGATGATGATCTCCGCGTTCACCGATTTCACCCAGAAGTGGTTCCGCCGGGCGCTGTTCTCGACCGAGCCCCTGGGCGTGGTGACGAACCCGCCGGAAACCAACCAGCTGCGGCCGGTCCACACGCTGCGCACGGTGCGGTCCGGCAAGGCGCGGGGCCGGCTCGTCGGAGGCAACCTTTCTCTGGTCACCCGCAC
>DATNLV010000690.1:0-5107 GCA_035602665.1 Bryobacteraceae bacterium
GTGCGGGGTCACATTGAGCGGATCACGCCGCCTACGGTGAAATCGGAAGTCCGCTTTCTTGCGCGCGCTCATCCGGCGGTGGTGGACCGCCGGCACGCGGCCCTCGAAAGCGCGCGGCTTGCGTACCGCGGAGGGTTTGGATCGCCAGCGGTGTTTACGCGTTCCGGCGGAACCATTCCGGTGGTGAACACGTTCCACGAAAGCCTGGGGATTCCCACCGTCCTCATGGGATTCGGATTGCCGGACGATCGCATCCACGCGCCGAACGAGAAGTTCCGCCTGAGAAACTTCTTCGGCGGCATCGCCACCAGCATCTGGTTCCTGGCGGCGGCCGGCGCGCGGCTGGGCCGTTCGCACGCCGCGACGGAGCCCGAGTGGAGCCTCGCGCATGATCATTGACTGCCACTGCCACGCCGGCAAGGGCGACCGCATGACGGCGCCGTGGAATACCGATGCGCCCATCGAGCCCTACTTACGCAGGGCGCGGGCCGCGGGTATCTCGCGGACGGTAGTGTTCTCGGTGTTCCACACCGATTACGTTCAAGGCAACCGGCAGGTGGCGCGGTTGGTGGCGCGGTATCCGGACCGGCTGACCGGCTTCGCAATGGTCCACGCATCCCGCGACGCCGGCCGCGTTTTCGAAATGGTGAGCCACTGCGTGCGCGAGTGGGGCTTCCGCGGGATCAAGGTACACGGCCTGGAATCGGCGCCCACGCGCGAGGTGTGCGACACGGCCCGCAAGCTCCGCCTGCCAGTGCTGGTGGACGTCGGAATGAAACCGGAGATCGTGGATATGTTCGCGCCGCAATACCGGGACGTCAATTTCATCGTGCCGCACTTGGGCAGTTTCATCGGCGATTGGAAGGCGCACCAGCGGGTCATCGATCAGATCTGCCGGCATCCCAATGTGTACACCGACACCTCTTCGGTACGGCATTTCGACTACCTGGTGGAAGCGATCCGGCGGGCGGGAGCGCGCAAGGTGCTGTTCGGCTCGGACGGCCCGTGGATGCACCCGGGGCTGGAACTGCACAAGATCGAACTGCTGGGCCTGACGGCCAAGGCGCGGGCGTTGGTTCTGGGAGGCAACGTTGCGCGCTTGATGAACGGCAGCGGCTGATGTCATTGGCGCCGCACGACGGGTTCGTCAAGCAATTCTGGATATCAACGGGTATTTCGCTCCATAAGGCACTGGAATTCGTGCGCATGCCGTTATAGAATGGTTCCCGATCCGAAAGTGCCGGTCCGGTGCGGGAGCAGAAATTGAGAAACTTCGCAGGCTGCCTGATTCGCCGCGTGCTGTGGTGGTTGGCGGCCGGCGCCGTATTCAGCGGGCCAGCCATGGCGGTCGACTGGCTGCCGGTGACGGAAGCCGAACTGAACCTGCAGGCGCCGAGAGTCGAGAAGGACGCTCCCGCGGAGGTGCTCTTCTGGCAGGTTCGCGTAGAGCGGAGCGAAAGCTGGGCTTTTTCCGGTACGCACTTCGAGCACTACATCCGCATCAAGCTTTTCAACCAGTACGGCTGTCAGAGTCAGGGAACGGTGACCCTGCCGGCCAGCGCCGAGGGCACGGTGAGCGGGCGGACGATCAAGCGCGACGGCGGGATCGTGCCACTCGCCAAGTCCGCCATCGTCATCCGCGATGCGGTGGTCTTTCGTGGCGTCAAGTCGAAAGTGGTGGCCTTTGCGATGCCGGGTCTCGAGCCAGGAGACATCATCGAGTACAAGTGGTTCGAGAACGCCTACGACTACGAGAGTGGGGCGCCTCGCGTGCGACTGCAGCTCTCACGCGACATTCCGATAGAGCAGATCACTTACCTGATACGCGGACTCTCGACCGACGGCCCGACTGCGGTAACGCTGAACGCCGTTCCGTTTCAGACCAAGCTGCCCCCGGTGAGTAAGGGCAAGGGCGGCTTCTACACCATATCCATGGAGAACCTGCCAGCGGCTGTCGATGAGCCGATGATGCCGCCGGAGGCTCAGGCCAAGCCCTGGCTGCTGCTGCACTACATCTTCCTGGAGAAGACGCCGGAGCAGTACTGGAAGGGCATAGGCAAAGACTCGTTCGGGCTGGGCAAGCGCGTTCTCAAGCCGGATGCCGAGATACGGCGAGCGGCCGTCGAGGCGGTCGGTGGCGCGACCGATCCGCAGGAGCAACTGGCCCGGATCGCACTGTACTGCCGCGCCCGGATCAAGAGCCTGGCTGCCGATGACGTGACGTCGGAAGAGCGCAGGAAAGCGAAGGAAAGCTGGTGGCCGAGGGACGCCCTGAAGCGCGGCCTGGGCACGGATTCCGAGGTGAACTTATTGTTCGCCGCAATCGCGACCGCGGCCGGATTTGACGCGCGGCTGGTGATGGCGGCCGACCGCGGCGACGTTGCTTTCAGCCCGTCGCAAGTAGACGCGGACCTGCTGCCACGCGCCGCCACCGCGGTTCAGCTGGGCGGGGTCTGGAAGTTCTGGAACGCGGCGGATCGCGAGTTGCCTCCGGACATGTTGCCTTGGCAGGCGGAGGGCGTGCTGGGGCTGATCGGCGATCCCGACACGCCGCTATTTGTGCCGACCCCGTTCTCCGGTCCGGAGAAATCCGTGACGTCGCGGACGGGGTCTTTCGAACTCAAAGAGGACGGCACGCTCCAGGGACGGGTGCACCTGGCCTACAGCGGACATGCCGCGGCCGAGCGCCGCAAGGACTGGAAGGCGCAGTCGGCGGCCAACAGGGAGGAGAGCGTCCGCGAGGCGGTACGGAAGCAGTTCGACGCCGCCCAGGTGTCCGAGGTCAGGGTCGAGAACGCCGACGGCGCCGGGCGGCCGCTGGAGTGCTCCTACGTGGTCACGATCCCCGGCTATGCGCAGAAGACGGGCAAGCGGGTGATCCTGCAGATGGACTACTTCGACCGCGACCAACCGGCGCGCTTCCCGTCCAGCTCGCGCCGCTACCCGGTGTTCTTCGACTACGCCTGGACGGAAGAGGACGAGGTCACGGTGAAGGTTCCACCGGGCTACAGTCTGGAGAATCCCGAGGCCCCCGGCCCGCTGGACCTGGGCGAAATCGGGTCTTATCAAGTCACCGTCATGGCCGGTGCGGGCAAGCTGGTACAACAGCGCAAGCTGGTGTTCGGGCGCGGCGGCAGTCTGGTCTTTCCCGTGGCCGTTTACCCGCAGCTCAAGCGGGCCTTCGACGCGATCCACGAACGCGACCAGCACGCGATGGCGCTGCGGCAAACCGACTGAGAAGGCACGCCCGGAATCGCGACTCATTTCCAGGAATTAGAGGCATGACGTCCGAATGCGCGGTTGCCGTTCCAATTCCTGGGATGTAGACTAAGCCAGACCGTACGCGCCGGCGCCGGTGGGCGCAGAGAGATACTGCTAATGGAATTACTTACATACAGTGGACTTCGGAAGCTTTGGGCCGTTGCGCTCGTGGGGGCCAGCGTTGGCATGGCGCCCGCGGCTTTGGGCCAAAAGGCGCGCGGCGCCGGGCAGGTGGTGGTCGCGCCGAAGATCGATCCACGGGTGGCGGCACGCGCGCAGTCCCAGACGCCGATTCGGGTTTTCGTTGTTCTGGCGGACCAGCCGCAGGCCGGAATCTTCCAGCAGGTGGAGGCGGCCAACGCGCTGTCGCGGCAGATTGCGGAGTCCCAGTATCAGCGCGTGGCGGGGCAGTGGTTCGCGAGCGCCGCCGAATTGAGCCAGGCCGGAGCGGCGGTGGACGCGGTCGTCCTCCAGACGCGGCAGCAGGCATTCCAGGCCATTGAGCAGGCGATCAAGCCCGGGCAGGATGCGATGGAGAGCCGGCTGGCTGGTTGGGGGGCGACCCACGTCTTGCGCTACCAGGGCATCAACATGCTCGCGGCCGAGATACCGGCCTCGGCGATCGCCCGACTGGAGGCCGACCCAGCGGTGGCAGAGGTGTTCCCGGTGGAGGTGCGGTACGCCGACCTTGCGACGAGCGTTCCGGCCCTGGGCGCGCCGACGTTTTGGACGGCGGGATATACCGGGCAGGGTCAGTCCGTTGGAGTGCTGGACACGGGCGCCAGGACAAATCATCCGGCATTTATTGGAAAGTCACTCATCAGTAACGTATTTCTAACTACCGGCAGCACGGACCCATGTTTTGCCGACAATGCGAGCTCGGGGGAAGACGAGGAGGGGCACGGGACCCACGTCACCGGGATCGTCATGAGCCAGGGGTCGGCCGGGTGGACTAACTACCAGGGTGTCGCCAAAGGCGTCGATACGCTGTATAGCCTGAAGGTCGGTTTCAACGTATCCACCGCCGGGACGTGTGGCGGCGGAGGCGAGTCGTACGACACCGACGTGATCGCGGGCATCGATTGGGCGGTTAAGAATACGGCCTTGAGAGTTCTGAATTACAGTTTCGGGGGCCCGGCCAGCGGCGATGACGACAGCCTCGCGCGGTCGATCGACCAGTATGTGGACACTTACGGACTTACGTTTGCGATCGCCGCCGGCAACGACGGCCCCAGCAGCCGGACGGTCGGTAGTCCCGGTATTGCGTATAACTCGATTACGGCCGCGTGTTGGGTTTCGCGCGGCGCGATCGCCGGCTTCAGCAGCCGCGGCCCGACCAACGGCGGACGGTACAAGCCGGACCTGGCTGCGCCCGGCACTTATATTAACTCGGCGAATTATCAGTGGGATGCCTCGCCGGGGACGGGCGACGACTTTATCCTCATGAGCGGGACCAGCATGGCGTCGCCGCACCTGGCGGGTTCGGCTGCCGTACTTCGAAGCGCGGGCATTACGAACGCGCTGGCGGTCAAGGCAGTCCTGATTAACACCGCGGACAACACCGGCTGGGCGGCCGACCGCGGATGGGGTTACACGAATCTGATAACGGCCGACCAGGAGATGAATTACGCCACGGGCAGCCTGGCGGCGAGCGGCTCCCAGCTATACAAAATCACGCCGTCGGGAGCCGCGGAGGCGACTGTCACCTGGAACCGGCATGTCAGCGGCAGCACTTCGAATTTCAATGACATCGATCTGTACCTGTTCCGGGCGGATACGGGGGGGGCGCTCTCATCGTCGGCGACGACACTGCAGGACGTCGAGCAGGTATCGGCGAGCTATTTCG
>DATNLV010000702.1:0-7561 GCA_035602665.1 Bryobacteraceae bacterium
TCTCAAGCTGTAAGCAGCTCGTTGCTCGTTGCTCGTGGCCCGTTGATCCTTTGCGGGATTCGTGCGCTTCGCGAGCAGCATTCATCACGGTGCGAAGCCGGGAAAGCCCCGAGTGGATCAACGGGCAACGAGCCACGGGCCACGAGCCTCCCAGTCAGATCGGAATCCCCCACTTCCACAGCAAGTAGCCCACGGCCTGACGCACGTACAGCCAGTTCTGGTGGCCTTCGTCGCGGACGGTCTCGGGGCGCGGCGATCCGTAGACCTGGAATCCCAGCTTCTCCAGCATCTTCTTCGTGCGGTAGATGTGGTAGCCGTCGCTCACCACGATGCAGGATTTCAGGTCCATGCGGCGCATGATCTCGCCGGCGGCCGCGATGGAATGCATCGTCGTGTCGCCTTCGGTCTCCACCAGGATGGCCTCGGAGGGCACGCCCTGGCGCACCAGGTAGTCGCGGCCGACCTCGCCTTCAGTAAACGTCGGATCGCCGCCGGCGCCGCCGGTGGTCAGAATCAGCGGCGCCTTTTTGGCGTGGTAGAGTTCGAGCCCGTGGTCGAGGCGCCCGCGCAGGACCGGCGATGGCTTGCCACGGTATTCTGCCGCGCCCAGGACCAGGATCACGTCGGCGGGCTGCGCCTCGTCGATCAAGGATTGCTGTTCGATGCGGCGCGCTGTCCGCAGCACCAGCGCGGCCATGGCAATGGCCACGGCCAGCAGCGCGATCGCCGCGATTTTGAGCAAACGTTTCATCGCCGTGGGGCAGGCGTCCACGCCTGCGGCGGGTCTCCAGACCCGCTCGGGCCGGATACAGTCTACGATGATAGGCGAAACTGGAGAGGACGTGGTAAAGGCCGAAGCGGTGACCAGTCCGGCGAACCCGCTGCTCAAAGAAATCCGGCGCGCCATCGCGCGCGGAGCGCGCACCAACGACGGATTCTGCGTCGCCGAAACCTTTCACCTGCTCGAAGAAGCGCTCGCGAGCGGCTGCGACATCGGCGCCGTGCTGGCGGCCGACCCGGTGCAGTCCGCCGTGGAGACGCTGCTGCGGCGACGGCCCCAGACGCGCCTGCTCGTGCTCGCCGACGCCCTGTTCCGGTCCCTGTCGGACACCGAGACCGCGCAAGGAGTCATGGCGCTGGTGCGCCCGCCGGAGTGGGAACTCGATCGGCTGTTCACGGGCCAGCCGCTCGTGGTGGTCCTCGATGGAGTGCAGGATCCCGGCAACGCGGGCGCGATCATCCGCACCGCCGAGGCCTTCGGAGCGACGGGCCTGATCTTCCTGAAGGGGACCGTGAGCCCGTACAACCCGAAAGCCGTGCGGGCATCGGCGGGCTCCGTCTTCCGCGTGCCGCTGCTAACGGGTCTCGAGGCCGCCCCGGCCCGCGCCGCGCTCCAGGCGCACGGACTCGACGTATACGCAGCGGCCCCTTCCGCCTCGAAGAATCTCGACCAGGCCGGCCTGAGGCGCGGGTGCGCCTTCGTGATCGGCAGCGAGGGCCGCGGCGTGAGCGAGGAATGGAGCGCCGGCGCCGCCGGCCTGCGCATTCCGACCCGCGGGGTCGAATCCCTCAACGCCGCCACGGCCGCCGCGATCCTGTTGTACGAGGCGCGGCGCCAGAGGGACCGCCCATGAGCCTCTTCGACAACACCCCGCCTTCGCCCGAGGCAGCTGCCGCTGTGGACAAGGGCCGTCCGCTCGCCGAGCGCATGCGCCCGGATCGCTTTGAGGACTTCAGCGGCCAGGAGCACATCCTCGGCCCGGCGAAGCCTCTGCGCGCGCAGATCGAACGCGGCGAGCTCGGCTCGATCATTCTGTGGGGACCGCCCGGCGTCGGCAAGACCACGCTGGCCCGCCTCATCGCCCGCGTCACGCGGTCCGATTTCGTCCCCTTCAGCGCCGTGCTCAGCGGCATCAAGGAAGTCAAGGCCGTCATGGCCGAGGCCGAGCGCAACCGCAAGCTCGGGCGCAGCACGCTGCTGTTCATCGACGAGATCCACCGCTTCAACAAGGCGCAGCAGGACGCCTTCCTGCCCTATGTCGAGCGCGGCGACATCACCCTCATCGGCGCCACCACCGAGAATCCGTCCTTCGAAATCATCTCGGCGCTGCTGTCGCGCTCCAAGGTGTACGCGCTGCGCGGGCTCACAGTGCCCGAGATCATGACCCTGCTGCGGCGGGCGCTGGACGACCGCGAGCACGGCCTCGGCGACCTGGAGATTCGCGCCGCGGACGAGTTGCTCGAGCAGATTGCCATCTTCGCCAACGGCGATGCGCGCGCCGCCTACAACACGCTCGAGACGGCGGTGGCGGCGGCCAAGGACAAGGAGCTTTCGAACCAGGCGGTGGAGGATGCGATCCAGCGCAAGGTGCTGCTCTACGACAAGTCCGGCGAGGAGCACTTCAACCTGATTTCGGCGCTGCACAAATCGGTCCGCTCGAGCGATGTGGACGCGACGCTCTACTGGCTGGGGCGCATGCTCGAGGGTGGCGAGGACCGGCTTTACATCGCGCGCCGGCTGATCCGCATGGCCGTGGAAGACGTCGGGCTGGCCGATCCGCGCGCGCTCGAACAGGCCGTGGCCGCGATGCAGGCGGTCCATTTCCTGGGGACTCCGGAGGGCGACCAGGCGCTCGCTCAGGCCGCCATCTATCTGGCGGTGGCGCCGAAGTCCGACGCCGCCTACCAGGCCCTGAACGGCGTCCTCGCGGACGTGCGCGAGACCGTCGCGGAGCCGGTGCCGATGCAGCTGCGCAACGCGGTGACCCGCTCCATGAAGGAGTGGGGATACAGCCAGGGCTACCAGCACGCGCACAAATTCGAAGACGCTCTGCCGGATATGGAGTGCCTGCCGCCGTCTCTGGCGGGCCGGCGGTACTACCTTCCCACCGGTCGCGGAATCGAGAAGCGAATCGCGGAGAGGCTGGAAGAAATCCGAAAGGCCCGTGGCGCGCAGCGGGAGCCCCAGTCGCCGTCGTAAGACCCAGGTTGTACGGCCAACCATGGGCAGCGAGCTACAGGCGTCCTAGTACCTTGGGACTGCCGGACCAGGCAATTCGGCCCTTACGAAGCGCGCTCCCCGGCCCTGGTATAGCCGAGAGGAACCCCAGGGGTCGCTCGAGCGGCGGTACTTGAAGGCCATCATGGTACCGACGTGCCAACGTGAAATTGAGCCCTTTCGACTATAGGTGAAACCAGGGTAAATAGCGTTTACTAGAACAGTGATGTTACAAACTCTCAGCAACACAGCAACGATTCCGATCGGGGGTGGCCGCATGAACAGGGATAAGGACGGATTCCAGGCAATGAACGAAGAAAGCCCGGCGCTGTCCAGCGCTCCCATGCAGGCGGACCACGCCGACCGGCGCAGTGCGGTTCGCTTCCCCATCGAGCAGGACGTGCGCTACAAGGTGTTCACGCGGAACACCATTGAAGTGGGCATGGGCAAGACGATCAATATGAGCTCGAACGGTGTGCTCTTCACCACCGAGAGACAGCTGTCGTTGGGAGAGAGGCTGGAAGTGGCGGTGGCCTGGCCGGCGCAGCTCGACCACAAGTGCGCGCTGAAGCTCGTCACCACCGGCCGCGTCGTTCGCACCGAGGGCGGCGTGGCTGCCATCGCCATCGAACGATACGAGTTCCGAACGCAAGGCATTCACGGCTTGGTCTGAGGAGTAACGGCGGTAAGCGGGGACAGACCCCTCCTGTCCCCGCTATTTTTATTCGACGCGGAATTCATGCCGCGTTTCCTGGCTCTGATCCCCCTCGTAGTCCTTCAAGGCAAGCACCACCACGTACTGCCCCGGCTTGATCTTCTTCTCCAGGTTCAGACTCAGCGCGCCCGACAGGTAGCGTTTGGGATAGAACGCGTCCTCGTCTTCGGCGGCCGCCTGCGGCTGCGAGAAGAGCGACTTCCCCGCCGAGTCCACCAAACTCACCCCGTATTCGACGTGAATGTGGTTCTTGGCTCCGTAACGGAAGCCGGTGAAGTCGAACCGGATCCAGACGGCATCGCCGGGGTGGAAGACCGCGTCCAGAAGCGGCTCACCGTCTTCCTCGGTGCGCAGGAAGCGGAAATTCCGCACCGTCAGAGTCGGGCTGGCCTCGATATTGCGCCCGCGCACCGGGATCTCGATCTCGGCCTTCGCCGTCTGCTTCGACAGGTTGTCCTCGACCGCCAGCTTCAGCCGGTACGTACCACCCCAGGCCAGCGGCGGGATGGCCGCGCTCTGGTTGACCAACGGCATCCAGTCTTTGTCTTCCGGCGAGATCTGAGTTTCGATTTTGCCGTGCATGGCCTCTACAAAAGGCACGCCATCGGGATCGAGCGCGTCGACCCCGAAGCTGAGATCGATCTTCGACTCCGCCGAGACCTGGTAGCCCGCGATCTGGAACGTCACGAAGATCAGGTCGCCGATGAGAAACGGCGTACCCGAAGCCAGCGGCGGGCCGCCGTCGTATTGATGCAGCTGGATCCGAACGATCTTCAACTGTTTGGCGGGAGGCGCGCACCGCCCGGCGCCCAGCAACACCATCATCGCAAGCGATATTGAGCCGAGCCTCTTCATGTTGCCTGCCCCACCAAACTCACTCCCCCGCCAGCTCGAACTTCCCCTTGAGCCGTATATCGCGCGAGGAAGCCCCCACCAGGACCTCGAATGTCCCCGGCTCCGCCACCCACTCATGCTTGGCGGTCGAGTAGTAGGACAGAGCGCTCTTGTCCAGCCCGAAGGTCACGGTCTTGGTCTCGCCCGGCTTCAGCACCACTCTGCGAAATCCTTTCAGCTCCTTGACCGGACGATCCACGCTCGAGTGCGAGTCTCCGATATACAACTGCACCACCTCGGCCCCTTCGCGAGAGCCGCTGTTGCGCACCGCGAGGCTGACCTCGCGCGGGCTCACCTTCAGGTCGCTGTACGCAAACGTGGTGTAGGAAAGGCCGTGCCCGAAGGGGAACAGCGGCTCGACATTGTGCTTGTCGAAGTGGCGGTACCCGACGTAGATGCCCTCCGCGTAATCGACCGTGCCGTTCTCCCCCGGATAGTGGCCGTACGCCGGCGAGTCCTTCCACGCCTTGGGAAAAGTCATGGGCAGCTTGCCGGACGGGTTGGAGTCGCCGAACAGAATGTCGGCAATGGCATGGCCTCCTTCCTGGCCTGGATACCACGCCGCGACCAGCGCCGGAACCTTGCCGACCCAGTTGTCCATCAGGACCGGCGAGCCCGCGATCAGCACCACCACCATTCTCGGGTTGACCGCGGCGACGGCCTTGATCAGCTCCTCCTGACCCGCCGGCAGACCCAGGGTCGCGCGATCGTGCCCCTCGGATTCGAGCTTCGACGAGTTCCCCACGAACACCACGGCCAGATCCGAGTTCGCTGCGACCGCGACCGCGTCCTTGAGGAGCGAGGCGCTGTCTTTGCCCTTGTCCTGCTCCTCGCCCTCCATGGTGGCGCCCTGCGCGTAGGCGATCAGGAACCGCTTCTTTCCTCCGTGCTCGCCGATGGCCTCGAACGGGGTGACAGCGTACTTCGGCTTCACATTCGAACTGCCCCCGCCGCCCGTGCGCGCCACGGCCGCGCTGGGGCCGATCACGGCGATGCTGCGGATCATGGCTGGCTTTATCGGAAGAAGCCCGCGCTCGTTCTTCAGCAGCACGATGCCCTCGGTGGCCGCCTTGCGCGCCACCGCGATTTCGGCGGGAGTGTCCACCTCGCCGGCCGGCTCCTCGCCCCGGTCGAAAATTCCAGAGCTGAACATGACCCGCAGCATTCGCCGCACCCGGTCGTCGACCACGGCCTGCGGGATCTTGCCGCTCTCGATCTCCGGAAGCACTTTCTCGGGAGCCTGGAACCCGCCCGTGAAATTCTGCCGCGTGGTCTCCTCATGGTTCAACAAGGCGCGAACCGACGCCGGACCCGGCATCTCGATATCCAGTCCCGCGACGGCGCCGTCAACCGTGCTGTGCGTCCCGCCCCAGTCCGATACCACGAAGCCCTGGAAGCCCCAGCCCTTCTTGAGTGTGTCCGTCAGCAGGTACGGATTCTCGGCGCACCACAGGCCGTTCACCTTGTTGTAGGCCGACATGACGGACCATACGCCCGCCTCCTGGACCGCCGCTTTGAAGGCCGGAAAATAGATCTCGTTGAGCGCGCGCTCGCCGATCTTCTCGTCGATGGTGCGCCGCTCGAACTCCTGGCTGTTGGCCGCGAAGTGCTTCACGGTCGCGATCACGCCCTCGCCCTGCATGCCCTTGATGTAGGCCACCACCAGGCGCGAACTGAGGTACGGGTCTTCGCCGTACGTCTCGAAATTGCGTCCCGCCCAGGGCGTCCGGTGGATATTGACGCTGGGACCGAGAAGCATGTTGCGTCCCAGCGCCCGCACCTCGGCGCCGAGCGCCTGCCCGACGCGTCCGGCGATTTCCGGATCCCACGTCGCGCCCAGGGCCACGCCCGCCGGGAATGCCGTCGTCAAAACCTGAGGCAGCTTCGACCCCGTGGCATTGGTGAGCGCCGACGGGCCGGACCACGACCGCACCCCCACCGGGCCATCGGCCATCTTCAGCGAGGGGATCCCGAGCCGCGCGTTGGGCGCCGACTCCATCCACGTGGCGCCCGCCAGCATGGCCACTTTTTCCTGGAGCGTCATGCGCCCCAACAGGTCCTCAGCCCTTTTATCGGCCGAAAGACTGGTGTTCTTGTAAGGTGGTGTCACGGTTTTACTCTGCGGCGCCAGAAGCGCCATGGCGATGAACCAGTAGAGGTGTCCCATCGAAACAATAGTAACTCCGTGCCCGGGGGGCGGGCTTGAGCCCGCGTGGGGCTTCAGCCCCACAAAACTCAAGTTCCAGCGCGGGCTGAAGTCCACCCTCCGTGGCGCAGACTCTCAGTCTGCAGGCAGGAATGCCTGCGCCACAGAACCGCCACCTTCTTCATCGCTCCGCCGCCACGGGTCCCCGTACTGAGTGCCGCGCCCGTGCGTGCCGACATACACACGCCCGTGTTGCTTCGGATCGCCGCTGATCTGCAGAATCAGCCCCCACTGGTGCTGGTCGTCGTTGATGCGAACCCAGCCACGCGCCGCGTCATCGGACCGGAAGATGCCTCGCACGCCATCGACGGTGCCGACCATGTACAGCGCCGGATACTCCGCGCCAGGCGCGGCCTTCCCGAAGCCGAACGCGTGGATCTCCTGGACGCCGCCGAGCCGCGCGAACTTCGCACCGCCATCGGTCGAGTGATAGAGGCCGTTGAACGCGGCCACCCACAGGTCGCCTTCGTGGCCCGGAGTCGCGTAAATGCGGTCCTGCCCACCGCGATCGTCGCCGCGGTTGCCGCCGCGCTGCGGAAGGCCGTCCGGCAAAGCCAGCGGCCTCTCGCTGAACGTCGCCGCGCCGTCCGTGCTCGTGAACAACTTCCCGTCGAACAAAGCGATGCCGTAAAACTTCAGCGGATTGACGCGGTCGGCAACGACGCGCGTGTCATGTGGAATGCCCTGCGACTCCGTCCACGTGGCGCCGCGGTCGCGCGTGAAACTGACCGCGCTGTGCTCCGGAGTC
>DATNLV010000725.1:0-3177 GCA_035602665.1 Bryobacteraceae bacterium
TCGTAGCAGAAGAGCGCGACCGGCCCGCCGCGGTCCGAGAGAAAGTAGATCTTGTCTCCCACCCACATTGGATTGAAGTCGTTCGAGTTGTCGCGCGCGATCTCGATGACACTCGAATCGGCCAAATCCGCGATCCAGATCTTCCTGGTCTGTCCGCCCCGGTACCGCTTCCAGGCCTGCTGCCACTGGAACAGCGGCACGTACGCGATGTGGCTGCCGTCGGGCGAGTAAGATCCCTCGACGGCGATCGGCAGCGGGAGTTCCTCCGGGAATCCACCCTCCACCGGAACCGTGTAGAGGTTGGCGCCGTCGACGGCCACCGCGCGGTCCGATACGAACAGCACCCGCTTGCCATCCGGCGTCCAGCCCGCGGCCGCATCCTGGCCGGGGTGCCAGGTCAGGCGCTTCGGTGAGCCGCCCGAGGCAGGCATCACGAACACGTCCACGCTGCCGTCGTAATCTCCGGTGAAAGCGATGGTCGAGCCGTCGGGCGAGAAGTGGGGATTTCTCTCATCGCCGGGAGACGCAGTCAGGCGCGTCGCTTCGCCGCCCGCCCGCGGAACGCTCCACAAGTCGCCCGCGTACGAGAAGACAATCTGCGTGGAGCTGAGTGTGGGCTGCTGCAGAAGATAGTTAGTTTGCGCCAGCGAAACCGAAGACGCAAGGACGATCAGCAACGCAACGTGGCGGGACATGCCTCCATGCTAACCCGCGCGATCGGCCTTCGCCTGCCCCTCACAGCCGCGGGGACGGGATATCTTCCGCCAGCTTTTCAGTCGCCTGGGCCGCCAATTCCGCAAACCAGCCCCCGGCTGCAACCAGCTCGGCCGGAGCACCTTGCGCAAGAATGCGACCCTGCTCGAGAACAATCACGTGATCGGCGTCTTTGATCATGGAGTACCGGTGCGCAATCACGAGAGTGGTGGGGCGGTGGCCCTGGGAGCGCAGCCGATCGAGCGCCAACTTGACCTCGGCCTCGCTCGCGTAATCGAGATTGGACGTGGCTTCGTCGAGCACCAGAATGCGCGGCTGGTCCACCAGCATGCGGGCGATCTGGAGACGCTGCCGCTCGCCCACGGACAGGCCCACCCCGCGCTCGCCCACCTCGGTATTCAGGCCATCGGGCAATCGGTCGAGCGCGGCCCCGAGACCAGCAGCCAGTGCGGCCTCGCGCACCTCGCCGTCCGTGGCATCCGGGCGCTTGTACCGGATGTTGTCCGCCAGTGTGCCGGGGAACACCGCGCCATCCGTCGCCACCATCCCGATCGCGCGCCGAACCGAAGCCGGATCGACTTCCGAGAGCGGCTGGCCGTCCACTCGAATCTCGCCCGAGTCCGGCTCCCAAAGCTTCAGCAACAGGTCGGCCGCCGTGGTCTTGCCCGCACCCGAGGGACCGGTCAATGCAGTCGTCCTGGCCGCTTCGATGGTGAAGCTCAGGCCGTGCAGGACTTCCCGCCGTGGCGTGTAGCTGAAACGGACATCGCGGAATTCCACCTTGCCCGGCCCGTCCGCCAACGCGGCGCCGCGAGATTCCTCCGGTCCCGTCTGCAGCAGTTGGACGCCGCGGCGGAGCGAAGCCAGGTGCTGCTGCAGGCCCACCGCCATGCTGCTCAGCGACTCGATCGGCTCGAACAGGCGGTCCAGGTACGCCACGAACATCACCACGTCTCCGGGGGTGAGCCTCTGCTCGAGCACCAGCCAGCCGCCGTAGCCCAGCACCAGCGCCTTGCTGAGCTGGCTCAGGGCGGTCTGCCCCAGGAAGTAATGATTGCCGGTGCGGCTGCGGCCGATGTAATCGTCGTAGGCAGCCTCGGTGGCCCCGTGCAGGCGCTCGGTCTCGCGCTTCTCCGCGCCCGAGAGCTTCACCGTCTTGATGGCCGAAAGAGCGTCCTGGATTCGCGCCGAGACGTTCTCCCACATCACGTAGTACTCGCTCATGCCGCTCTCGAGGCGCCGCGCCGCGCGCCGCGTGATCCAGAAGTAAGGAGGGAGCACGGCCAGCGCCACCAGTGCGAGCTTCCAGCTCTGCGTCAGCATGATGATGCAGATTCCGGCGATGCGCAAAGTCTCGGGAATGATCTGCTGCGTGAACGCCGTTACCACGGGAGCGACCTGGTCGCACTGGTCTATGCGCTTGGCCAGCCCTCCGCTGGCACGCCGGCTGAAGAAGCCGAGCGGAAGGCGCAGGACGTGGCCGAAAGTCGATTGGATGAGTTGCGCTTCGATCCGGCTGCCCGTCACCGTGCTCTGATAATCCGCGGCGAGGGAGAGGAAGTAGCCAATCACGCCGATGAGGAACAGCAGGGCCGCGGCCTCGAGCAGGGTGGCGAGCGCCTGCCGTCTGGTGCGGGGAGCCACAAAACCCGGGCGGTGCGGCTCGAGGGTTTTTCCCGAATCCACCAACTCCTTCTCCCGGTGTTCGTATTTGAAGGTCTGGCCGCCCTGGTCGTCGGTGGGCACGCTGCTGATGGGCCGCCCCACGAACAGACCCGCCACGTCGTTGATGGCCGTACGATAGATCAGCGGCTGAAGAAGGTCCGCCCCGGTGGCGAGCAGCGCCAGCACGGCAATTACCGCGAACCGCGTTTTGTAAGGCTGCGCCAGCCGCAACAGCACGACGAGCACGTCTCGGTAGTTACCCGCGTTGGATGATGGCATCCGGACCTCGACAATAATACCAGAGCGGCGCCGACTCCTCCGCTTGCCTCCCGTGAACGCATTGCGCCACACTGAAACTAACGTGTCCGATTACTGTACCTGTGGGGCCGAGCTTCCGCCCGATGCGCGCTTCTGCCATAAATGCGGCAAGCCTCAGCGCGAAGAACTGGTGATCGTCGAAGAGCCGCCCGCCGCGCCACCCCCGCCGCCTCCGGTCGCGGCGCCTATTCCCATCGGGTTCCGCAACCCGCTGGCGTTCCGAGTGGGGTTCCTGTCGGCGCTGATGGCGTTGCTGCTGACGTTCCTGCTCACCCCGGGATTGCCCTTGTGGCTGACGGCAGCGGGTTTTCTGGGTGTGTATCTGTATCGCGCTCGCAGCGGCGAGACATTTTCGACGCGCAATGGCGCCAGGATGGGCTGGCTCACCGGCGTGTTGGCGTTCCTGGTCTTCGCGCTGCCGGCGGTATTAGGATGGCGGGCTATCGTAGCGAGCCCGGAGTTTGTCGCCCTCATGCGTCA
>DATNLV010000431.1:0-3640 GCA_035602665.1 Bryobacteraceae bacterium
TTCAGGATGTCGTTCGCCCGCCGGCACAGCTCGCGGGCGTAGTCGGTCCACAAGCCGGTGCCCCAATAGCGGTAGCAACTCGTCTGCGTGAGCAGCAGGTAGTAGAGCGCGTTGCGATACCGGGGATCGGAAGTGGGCACCTTGCCCAGCGCCTTCTGGGAGAACAGCGCGCTGACAGCGTCCATGGGTCCAAGCACGTCGCCGTAACCGCGCACCCAGGAGAGGTTGTTGGTCCAACTGCCGCCCTCCATGTGGAAGCGGTTGTCTTCTTTTCGCAACTCCGCGATCACCTTCTCGAGCGCCTCCGGACCGGCAGGCTTCGTGAAGCGGTCCCAGATGCGCTTCTGCATCACCGGCTGGATGGCGGGGAAATCCTGCTCTCTCACACCGGTCACTTGCAGATACTCCAGATACTCGGTCACGTTGACCGGCGGCACATCGGACCCCGAAGCCTCGCGCATGACTTCCATGTACTTACTCGGGAACTCGTTCATCATGACGCCGCCGTTCTCTCCGTCGGCCACCTGAGTTACTAACTGCGGAACGGAGTGGCCCGCCAGGTCCATCCTTCCCAGCCCCTTGGCTTCGTAATAGGGCTGCATCTGCGCCACCAGCTTGGTGTCGCTGCCCTGCGTCTTGACGATGCCGATGATGCTGAGCGTCTCCCCGCGGGAGTTCCGGGCCACCAGCCGGTGCGGGATGTGCCTCTGTCGCAGGCCGCCACCGTCTTCGACGCGCTCGACCGAGTGCTCCTGCACCAGCACCCATTGATAGCCGCAGTCCAGAAGCGTCTTGACGAACTCGTAGAAGACATCGGGGTGGTTCGGCAGCGCCATCTCCGGCGGAGAGAAGCCCTTGACGCGGCTCACCGCTTCGAGGCCGAAGATCGCGGCAAAGTAGTGCTGCCAGGCCAGCACGTGCAGGCGAAAATCCTGCACCGGCGTCGACGGAGCCACCGCGTGCCCCCAAGCCGTCCCCAGCCATTCCACCGCACGGCGATACTCCGGGTTCAAGGTGATGGTCTTCAGGCTGTCGAAGACGTCGTTCAAGCCCATGGCCCACAGTCCGTGGAGCAGACAGCCCGAGTAATCCAGCATGATACGAGGGTTCTTACCCTCATGAATCAGTTGGGGGATGAATTCACCCATGCGCTTGTAACACCAGTGGAAAACCGAAGCATTGTGGTTGTCGCCAATGCCTTGGTTATCCATCATGTATTTCAGATTGCTGATTACTTCGGCCGTTCGCAGGTCGCCGCCGCCGGCGGGTATCATCGGTTGGTGCATGTGCAGGGCATTGGCAAAGCCGCTGCGGACGCGGCCGAAATCGATCCCGCACTCCGGCAGGTAGACGGGTCCTTTGCGCGCCGTGGCCTGCGCGACGACGTCCTCGGAACCGCAGATGTTCGGCAGACTGCCGACGTACTCGGACAACACGAGTGTGCTCATTTTCCTCCCCGTCTCAAACTGTTTCTCATCGAACCGGCTGCCCCACCGTACGGCTCGCCATGGGAGCGTACGCTTCCTCGGCGTACTGCTTGATCATGCGCCGCGCGCTGAACTGGGTCGCGACGGTGCGAATTGCCGCCTTGGCGGTTTGTATCCATTGTCTCGGGATGCCCTTCTCGTCGCGCGCGTAGAATGCGGGCGCGATCTTCTCCTCGAGCAGGCGGTAGAGCGAGTCCGCCTCGGCGCCGTCGTTCTTGTCGGCCCCGGAACCGATCACCCAGCCGTTGGTCTCCGAATGGGCCTCCCACCACCAGCCGTCCGCCGTGCTCAGGTGCGGGACGCCGTTCAGCGACGCCTTCATCCCGCTGGTGCCGCAGGCTTCCATCGGCTCGCGCGGATTGTTAAGCCAGACGTCGCAGCCCTGCACGAACAGGTGCGCCACGTGCAGGTCGTAGTCCTCCACGAAGGCCACGCGGCCGCCGAAGCGTGGATTGGTGGCGTGCTGGTAGACGCGCTGCATGGCGCGCTTGCCTGGCTCGTCGGCCGGATGCGCCTTGCCGGCCAATACGATCTGCACGGGCGTGCGGGAAGCGTTGAGAATGCGCGCCAGCCGTTCAGGGTCGTGGAAGATAAGGTCCGGACGCTTGTATTCCGTGAAGCGGCGGGCGAACCCGATGGTGAGGGCGAAGGGGTCGAGCAGGCTGCCGGCGGCCAGCACCTGCACCGGGCTGGCGGTTTCCCGTCTCCACCCGTTGCGCGCGCGTTCGCGCACGAAGTTCAGAAGGTGGTGGCGCAATAGCTGCCGCGTGGCCCAGAGCTCCTCATCCGGGATGCGGTCGAGTTGATCCCAGAGTGCGGGCTCGTCGTGGTGCTCCAGCCAGTCGCGGCCCAGCCAGCGCTCGAAGAGCTCGGCCATCGCCGGCGCGATCCAGGTGGGCACGTGGACGCCGTTGGTCACGGCGCGCAGGGGGCGGCTTTCGTCGGGCACTCCCGGCCACAGCGGAGCCCACATCTCGCTGGTCACCTGGCGGTGCCGGCGGCTGACGGTGTTGATGGCGGACGAACCGCGCATGGCGACCACGGTCATGTTGAACTGGTTCTCGGCCGTGTCGTAACTTCCCAAGCCCAGGAACGTGTTCCTGCGCGATCCGGCGGCATCCCAGAACAGCGCCATCTGGGCGTCCAGTTGATGAAAGGGAAAGGCATCGTGCCCGGCCGCGACCGGCGTGTGGGTGGTGAAGACGGTAGTGGCGCGGACCTGCTCGAGCGCGGCCAGGAAGCTCTGGCCCGCCTCCACAAGCTCCCGCACGCGTTCCAGGACCGCGAAGGCCGTGTGGCCCTCGTTCAAGTGCCACACCGCCGGGTTATATCCCAAGGCCCTCAGCGCGCGCACGCCGCCGACCCCCAGCACGATCTCCTGGCGCAGTCGCGTCTCCCGCTCGCCCGCATAGAGGCGCGAGGACAGCTCGCGGTCCCAGGACGCGTTCTCGGGCACGTCGGTGTCGAGCAGGATCAAATTGACCCGGCCCATGCGCACCCGCCACAAGGCGACCTGCAAGGTGCCCATGCCGAGCGAAACCTGAATCCGGCAGGGCGACCCGTCGGGCCCGGTGGCGCGCTCCACCGCCACATCGTCATAGCTCAGCCGGCGGTAGTCCTCGATCTGGCGCCCCTCGGGCGAGATCTTCTGGTGGAAGTAGCCCATCGGGTACATGAAGCCGACTCCCACCAGCGGCAACCCCAGATCGCTGGCCTCCTTGCAGTGGTCGCCCGCCAGCACGCCCAGGCCGCCGGCGTATATGGGCAGCGATTGATGCAGGGCGAACTCGGCCGAGAAGTACGCAATCTGGCGGTCCGCCAGTTCCGGGAACCGGGTTGGCCACCACGTGCCGGCCGCGGCGCGGGCCTTCTCAAGCGCGGCGATCGCGTCATCGTAGTGCGCCAGGAATGTGGGGTTCCGGGCCGCCCGTTCCAAACGCTCGGGCGACACCGTTCGGAGCATTTGAACGGGATTGTGCGCGGTCTCCCGCCATAGCGTGTAGTCCAGACTGCGGAACACTTCCCGAGCCGGCGGGCTCCAACTCCACGACAAGTCATGGGCCAGTTCGTTCAACCGGCCAATTCGATCCGAACTCATGAACACTCCTTACCCCACGTAGCGCGGGGTTGTGGGCGGCCCTCCGACGGGTGGC
>DATNLV010000779.1:0-4743 GCA_035602665.1 Bryobacteraceae bacterium
CGTCCCGGCTTCCGATCGCCTCCGCCGCGTTGAGGACCAGGTTCATGAACACCTGCTGCACCTGACCGCGATCGGCGAGGACGGGCGGCAGTTCTGGGTTCAGGTCGAACTGGAGCGCGGTCTTCTTGGGGATGGACGGGCGCACCAGGACACTCATGTCGGGGATGAGCGCCGAGATATCGAGCGCCTCCACCAGGAACTTCCCCTTGCCCGCGTAGGCCAGCATCTGGCGGGTCAGGTGCGCGGCCTGCTCGCCGGCTTTGAGGACCCCGGTGAGCAGCTCGCCAGCCTCGTGTTCGGGCGAGAGCATCTCCTGAGCCAGGCTGGCGTTGCCGATCACGCCGACCAGGAGGTTATTGAAGTCGTGGGCCACGCCGCCCGCCAGCAACCCGAGGCTCTCGAGCTTCTGAGCCTCGCGCAGACGCTGCTCGGCGCGCTTGAGCTCGGTCACATCGGAGAGAACCCCCACCCCGCCCCGCGAGTTTCCGTCCTCGTCCAGCAGTGGGACGGCATCGCCCAGCAGGTTCACGGTGACGCCGTCCTCGAATACGATATCCAATTCGTAACCGCGGACCGGTTGCCCCGTGAAGGCGGCTTTCTGCAGCGGCAGCTCCCGGTTCGGAATCTCGACCCCGTCCTTCATGGCGCGGAAATTCATGGGCCTCTCGCCCTCGGGCGCGGATTTCGAGAGGTTCTTTCCGGCCTCCCTTCGGAGCAAAGCGTGAGCCGTGGGGTTGCCGGTCATGGAGAGGCAGCCGGCGTCGTGAGCGATGAAAATGGCGGCCGGGGCTGCATCCATGAGCGCCTCCACCTCCGCCGCCCGTGCGCGCTCCCGGCTCTCGCTTTCGCGCAACGCCTCCGTCGCCCGTCTGGCCTCGGTGATGTCGCTGAACAGGATTGCGACCTTCCGGCTCTCGGGCCCGCCGACGCGATAGGCGCTCACGTCGTACCAGCGGTTCAAGGCCTTCGCCTCGTTCACGAAACGCGCGGGCTGGCCCGTCAGGGCTACTCGCCCGTAGATCTCAAACCAATGCGCCTCATGATCGGGCGCCAGTTCGCGCATGAGCCGCCCTCTGGCGTTCTTGAGACCGGTCTGGTTCTCGAAGGTCGGATTGATCTCCAGGAAGCGATAGTCGACCGGGAGGTCCCCGTCGAAAATCACCTCGATAATGCAGAAGCCTTCGAGCAGCGTGTCGAACAGCATCCGGTAGCGCTCTTCGGCGTGCTTGCGCTCGGTAATGTCGAGCTCGATGCCATCCCACGCGGTGGAACCATCCGGGCAACGGGTGGGCGTGGAGCGTAACAGGGACCAGCGAATCTCGCCGGTGACGCGGTGCGGGTGGCGCACCTCCACGTCGAACCGCTCCAACCGCTCGCGGGACAGCTCGATCGCGGCGGTCATCCGGTCGAAGTCCTCGGGAACCATACTTCGGCCCACGGTGGCGGGATCGCGCATGTACTCAGCCGCGGGAACGCCGGTCATCCGCTCGATGCCGGCGCTGATGAAGTCCACGTGCGGCTCGCCGTCGACGTCGAGGCGATAGCGGTAGATGGCGCCGTTCGGCAGGTTGTCGGTCAGGGCGCGCAGCCGGGATTCGCTTTGCCGCAACGACTCTTCGGCCTGCCTGCGATCGGTGATGTCGGTGCAGATGGCGGTGTGACCGAGGAACTCGCCACTGGGGGAAAACCGCGGTTCCCCGTAGGATGCGATCCAGCGCCATTCGCCATCGGCGCGCCGCACGCGTGCCTCGGCCCGGAAGGGAGCACGCTCCCGCACGGCAGCCTCGAGCGCCGCCACATACTCCGGAGCATCGTCAGGATGAAGCAGCGGCTGCCATTTGCCGCCTTCCACCTCCTCGTTGGTGACGCCGAAGTACTCGCGGTAGGTGCGGTTGACGAAACGGTTCCCACCCTCGGCGTCGGTCACCAGGATAATGGTGGGGCAACTGTCCGCCATGATGCGGAAACGCTCCTCGCTTTCGCGCAGCGCTTCTTCGGCGCGCTTGCGATCGGTGAAATCGAGGATGGTGTACGCGAACCGCGGGTTCCCGGCGTGGCCCATCCCCACGTAACTGGCGGTCGCGAGCAGCCAGCGGTCCTGGCCGTCGACGCCGTGGCGAGCATACTCCATCGAGACCGGTTCGCCGGTGCGCCGGCTCTTTTCGTAGAGGTCGACCCACAACCGCGCGACGTCTTCCGAGGCGCCCGCGGCGGTTGCGGACAGACCCGCGATCGACGCCTGGTCCACGCCAAACATCTCCGCCGCGGCCGCGTTGCAGGAAACGTGAACGATGGCGCCATCGACCAGTTCCACGAAACCCCGCATCATTCCGGGGCTGTCGAAGAAGCTGCGCAGAACGGCCTCGCTCTCGCGCAGGGCTTCCTCGGCTCGCTTGCGCCGCGTGACATCGGCGCCTGCGGCGACCGATCCGCGCACGCGCCCTTCGGCATCGAACAGGGGTACGGCGCCCAGGACCAGATACGCAGTCCTGCCGTCGGGAAAGACCATCTCGAATTCTGCTTCCTTCACCGTCTGGCCTGTGGCGGCGGCGACCTGATTGGGCAACTCCTCCGGCTTTAGCTCAACGCCCCCGCGAAAGACCCTGTACGAAGGGGCTCCCACTTCCGGAAGGGCGCTGGCCGAGACGTTGCCGCCGCGCGGGGTCCGCATGACAACCTGGTCCGCGTAGGCGTTGCCGGTAATCCGCAGGCACTGGGGGTCGTGGGCGATCCAGATGGCGACGGGCGCGGCGTCCAGGATGGCGGCCAGACTGCCGGCCAGGCGGTGGCGCTCCTCCTCCGCCTGCTTGCGCTCCGTGATCCGTTCGCTGAAGATAACGATACCGCCGATCTCTCCCTTGCCATCGCGCCAGGGACGGACCTCCCAACGAATCCAGTCGACGCTCCCGTCGCTGCGGGGAAAAGAGTCTTCGTCGGATTTCTCGACGGCTCCGGCCAGGCCGCGCCGATGGATCTGCTTCCAGCGCTCGTCAATTTCCGGGAACACGTCGTAGTGGCTGCGGCCTACCAGGTCCCGATCGCCGAGGCCGTAATCGCTGTGCCATCTTCGGCTCGCCGCCACGTAGCGCATCTGGCGGTCGAACATCGCAATCGCGGCCGGCGCATGTTCGACGAACAGCCGCAGCAGCCCCTGGTTCTCGCGCAGTTTCTCCTCCGCGCGCTTGCGCTCGGTGACATCCGCGAAGACCACGCCGAAGCGGCCGGGCCCGGCGCGGAAGGCGGAGATTTGGAACCACTTCCCCAGGGGGCCGAACCACTCTTCGAACCGTGCCGGCTCTCCGGTCAGCGCAACCTTGCCATAGCGCTCGATCCAGACCGGCTCGGTCGCCGGGAACAACTCCATCACGCTCTTCCCGAGGATCTCACCGGCCTTGAGGCCGGTCTGGCGTTCGAAGGCCGGGTTGACGGCCAGGTAACGAAAATCGAATGGCTTTCCGGCTGCGTCGCAGAAGATCTCGCACAGCGCGAAGCCCTCGGTCATGGTGTCGAACAGGGTTTTGTAGCGCTCCTCGCTGGCACGTTGGGCCTGCTCGGCTCGCTTCCGTTCCGTGATATCGCGCACTACCGAGACGGACCCGACGACGTTGCCCGCGCCGTCCCTGACGGGAGAGGCGCTTACCTGGCGATGCCGCAACTCGCCGTGAGCGGGCGTGCGGACGATCTCCTCCTGGTTCCGCACCATCTCTCCCCTGAGGGCGCGCAGCGGCGGAGCCTCCTCCACGGGACGGGGGCTGCCATCCGGGCGAAGCACTTCCAGGCTTCTGGCGAGTTCCTCCACATCCCCCAGCGAGGGCGTGCCGAGCTTGAATTCGAGCAGGGCCGCCGGATTTGCCAGGGTGAAGCGGCCCTGGGCGTCGGCGAGCCAGACCTCGTCGGGAATGCTGTCGATGAGGGCGGAGAAGCGGTGCTCCGCCGAAGCGCCCCGCACCCGCTCGATGAGCGCGGTGGCCACGGCGACGAGGCGCGACCCCTCGACCGGCGATTGCAGGTGCGCTTCCGCTCCGCTTCGCAACGATTCGGCGTAGTCGCCGCTCTCGCCGGAGATGTGCAGGACCGGAATGAAGGCGGTCCGGGGATCGGCCTTGAGGCGCCGGGCGATCTCGAAGCCGTCGAGTGTGGGCGATCCGAGGGCAACCACGACGAGTGCGGGCTGCTGTTCGAGAGCCGTTTTCGGCGCGTCCGAGGCTTCGATGACCGCAAAGCCGGCCTCGCGGAGGATTTCGGTGTGGGCGCGACGAGCAGCCGGATCGGCACCGGCGCAGAGGATCGTGTGGATCATGGCAATCACTATCTTAGTTAGTGGTCGATGGTCGATGGTGGATGGTGGATGGCGGATCGGCGCTCGTCGCCTGGGGCTCCTCGCGGGTCGATGGTGGAACGGCGCTCGTCGCCTGGGCTCCTCGCGGGTCGATGGTGGATGGTCGATGGTCGGTGGTGGGCGCATCTTCATCAAAGTGCGGGGGTTGTGCTTGGCTGGGTTCGGGGTGAAGTTTTTGATTTTTGAGTTGGGCGTCGAGGAGCTTTAGCGTGCGGCGGAGCTCGGCGCTGAGGCGGGTTTCGTGGCGGTGGAGGCTTTCGAGGGCACGGGAATCGTCGCAGAGATGCTGGTAGGCGATGGCGGCGCGGATTTCTCCGGAACAGGATACGAACTCTTCTTCGATCTCGGGTTTCTGGCTGTCCATCTGGAGCTCCATGAGGGCGCCCTGGAGGGAGATGACGCGG
>DATNLV010000790.1:0-2440 GCA_035602665.1 Bryobacteraceae bacterium
TAGTGCTGTTCAGTGCCGGTCTGCTGGCCTCCAATTTCGTCTGGAACAGCATCGTGATGGCCAGGCCGTTCGTCGGCGAGGCCGTGCGCTACCGCGACTATTTCGTGAAAGGCAACCTGCGCCTGCACCTGATCGGGATCCTGGGTGGGGCGATCTGGAACGTCGGTATGGGCTTGAGCATCATCGCCAGCGCGGCGGCCGGACCTGCGTTGGCCTACGGCCTTGGCCAGGGTGCCACCATGATCGGCGCATTCTGGGGCGTGTTCGTCTGGAAGGAGTTCAAGGGGGCGCCGCGGGGAACTGGACGGCTGCTCGCCGCGATGTTCCTGTTCTATCTCGTGGGGCTCGGTGTGCTCATCGCGTCGAAGCGCTAGACCGGTCATGGACCGCAAAGCGATCGTCGTGATCGGCAGTTCGAACACCGACATGAGCGTGCACCTGGCGCGCATTCCGCGCGTGGGCGAGACGGTGCTCGGCGGCGCATTTCTGTCGGCGGCAGGGGGCAAGGGCGCGAATCAGGCGGTGGCCGCGGCGCGGGCGGGCGGCAAGGTCGCATTCATCGCTCGCGTGGGCGGGGATGCACTGGGCGGCCAGGCAATCGCCGGGCTGCGACGCGAAGGCATCGACGTGCGCTGCGTGTTCCGCGATCCGCGTGCCCCTTCGGGAGTGGCACTGATCTTCGTCGCGCGGGACGGCGAGAACAGTATCGCCGTGGCCAGCGGGGCCAACGCAAGGCTGGTGCCCGCGGACCTGAAGAAGGCGGCCAAGATCATCCGCTCGGCGGCGGTGGTCGTGGCGCAGCTCGAATCCCCACTGCCGACCATCCGGGCAGCCGCCAGGATGGCTGCCGCTGCGGGCGTACCATTCATCCTCAATCCCGCGCCAGCCCAGGCACTGCCCGACGCACTGCTGCGACAGGTCTCCATCCTGACGCCCAACGAGACCGAGGCAGAACTGTTGACCGGCATCACCGTCGATGATGAAGCGGCGGCCGCCAGAGCGGCCGCCCAGTTGCGGGACCGCGGAGTCGGAACGGTAATCATTACGCTTGGAAGGCAGGGCGCCTTCCTGGCGGGTGCCGGCACCGCGCGACTGATTCCCGGATTTCGCGTCAAGGCCGTGGATGCCACGGCGGCGGGCGATACGTTCAATGGAGCGCTCGCGGTCGCACTGGCGGAAGCGCTGGATTTTCCCGCTGCCGTTCGCTTTGCGAACGCGGCCGCGGCGCTGTCCGTGACGCGGCTTGGCGCGCAGCCCTCGGCACCAGCCCGGCGGGCAATAGTACGGATGCTGAGACGCAACAAGTGACACGGCGCTGACCCAGCGCTTTAGCCGCCCGCATGGCGCCCCGACGCGCTAGGCTATTGCAAAGAAGCAAACAGGGACTGCCAGATGCCAGAAGATGCCGTGTCTCTCGTCGCCGAGCCCAAGGCGAATTCCGCCAACGCGTTCGATCTGCGCCGTGTCGGTGCGAACCCCGATTACTGGTATCCGCTCGCGTGGTCCACGGAGCTGAAAGCCGGGCACACGCTCGGGCGCCACTTCGCCGGCGAACCGATCGTGCTCTGGCGCGGCCAGAGTGGCCAGGTCCATGCGATGGAGGACCGCTGCGCGCATCGCCAGGTGCCCTTGCATCTCGGGGTCGTCAAGGGTGAGGAACTCAAGTGCCATTACCATGGCTGGACCTACGACTGCAGCGGCAAGTGCGTGAGCGTGCCCTACCTCGGCAAGGAGCGGCTCCCCAATGGCGTGCGTTCTTACGGTGCCCGCGAGATCGATGGCCTGATCTTCGTATTTCCCGGCAACCCGGCGCTCGCGGACAGCCGCCTGCCGACCGCGCTCGGCTCCTCGCAGCGCAAGGACTACAAGACCCGGCGGCTCAACCGCGAGGTGGCGTGTCACTACACGTTCATGCACGAGAACCTGTTCGACATGAATCACCAGTTCATGCACCGCCGGCATATGGGTTCGATTACCGCCAACTGCATAGGGCGCGCACACGGTGAGCGCTGGGCCCAGGTGGAATACAGCTTCAGCCGCACTGCCGGTCGGCAATCGATGGGTGAACAGGTGATCGTCGACCTGATGCGCAAGCGCGGGCAGGCGAAGAAGGACTTTTCCGATCACATGCGTATCCGAACCGACTATCCCTCGCAGAGCCTGAAGGTCTGGGTGGGGCGGGACATCCAGGAGTCGTCCGATCCGGTGCTGGACGTCTGGCTCTGCTATACGCCGCTCGACGCCGCGCAGCGAACCAATCGCACCTTCGGCTACCTGTCGGTCAAGAAGCCGCGGATCCCCGGCCTGATCCACGCCGTGTGGCCGTTCGTTACCTGGTTCACCGAGAACATCTTCCAGGAAGACCGCGAGATCGTGGAATTCGAGCAGCGGGCCTACGACGCCCAGGGCGCGGACTGGAACAACGAAGTGTTTCCCGCAC
>DATNLV010000802.1:0-3150 GCA_035602665.1 Bryobacteraceae bacterium
GCGCGTCACGCCTGCCATGTCAGCGGGGATTGCGGACCACATGTGAACTCTGACAGGATTGTTGCATGATTGACATCCTTCGCGACGGCAAAGGCCAACCGTATATTGAATGGGAGCAAGCTGAGGGCTGCCACAAACGCGCGTGGATTCAGCACAAGGATGAGGTCGGCAAGGACTGGGCTGGAACCGGCAGGTACCTCAATGTAGTTCGTACAGATCCCCCAGGACATCCGGCCGGGAACGCCACGGACTTCCCTATCTTCTCCGTCCTTCCTGACGAACAAATCCTGGAAGCATTCGTTGCGGCGGTTTGCGCCGTCACCGGATGCCGCCTCCCCTGAATTGTTGCCGGAGTGGCTCCCCGGCCTCAATCCTGGGGCGCAAACGCCTTCGCTCTATATAGGGGTTTCCAAAAACCTGTCCTTTCCCTTCCGAAGTGAAGGGACAGGAAATCGAGGAAACCAACCTCCCATCCTCCCAAGCTCCCAGATGTAGCAAAAGACAGGGGCTATCTTGGCAGGGACCAAACGAACCATCCCACACAGCAGAATCGGACAGAAAGGTAATTTGGACTCCAGTTGGACTCCAGTGATTGGGGTGGTTTCCTGTAAGTCGCGGAAAATAGTGGTACGCCCGGGGTGATTCGAACACCCGACCTCTTGCTCCGGAGTTAGAAGAAAGCGGCCCGCTTGTGTTAAGGGGCGAACACCACGAGGCGGGGCACGGCGGGCGGATCTCTATCGTGGAGGGCGACGCAGACACCGAGGATGGCGCCGGCGTCGCGCTGGGAGCCGGCGTGGCGTGGTGGCGTAGCGCCGGGGCGGGCGTAGCCGGCCTGCGTCGGGACGGGGCCAGCGCAGGCGCAGACCTGGTGTACGGGGCCGAGGTGCGCGAGCCCGCCTCCTATGGGCGGGCACGGCGGTGGGCCAACAGGATGCTTCAGGCGCGGTGGTCATGGCAGGCGAGCGTGGGGTTGGCGTCAATGCTCAGGTGAAGAGCGGGTCCACCGATGCAAGACACCAGGGCGGCGACGGTGGCGTCAAGTTCGCGATGAGGAGGTACTCGTCGCCCTGTCTGGCGGTCGGTTCTACCGACTGAGGAGTCACGTCGGGCACTGGAGGCAGCACGGCCCCGGCCTGCAACCGCCCGAGCCGCGGTCGCCTGCG
Organism: Bryobacteraceae bacterium; assembly: GCA_035602665.1. GTDB lineage: Bacteria > Acidobacteriota > Terriglobia > Bryobacterales > Bryobacteraceae > DASWZN01. The sequence continues at coordinate 1,167 of DATNLV010000802.1, forward strand.
TCTGGGCAAGACGATCGCGCAGCGTGCTCCATTTCAACATGGCCCGCACCAGCGTCACGCCGAAGTCCTGAATGGCCTCGAAGCTGCCGTCGGGACCCGGAGCTGCACTGATCCATAAAACCAGCGAGCCGCCCCTGTGCCTATTGAGCGCACTCGCCGTTCTCAGTAGGACGGCCTTCTGATCCTTCTCGGTAAGACTACAGATTGCCGGCCGGATCTGGGCTGGGGTGAATTTTGCGATCCGGCCCTGCTGAATGACGACGGCGACGTCAGTCACCGAGTCGCCTTTGCCCGTTGTGTCTAACGTGGCAATGCCGACCGCTCCCAGGTCCCGGACGCACACGCGGATGGTGGCCCGCGAGCCGTCGCCGTAAGGGTCAACCCAGTCCAGGCGGCTGCTCCAGTTTTCCGAGTCACCGAGGTGGGCCACCATCTGGGCCAGGTCGGCCTCGCGCCCGCCCATGAACTCGATCATCTTGCGCCACTCGAAATGCGCGATATCGTAATCCCTCGGGTGCGGGGCGGAGTAGAGCACTTGCGCGCTCCCGGCGCTGGGGCGGCCGGGCGTCACGTCGTGCCATCTGATTGGAAGTTCAATGTACATTGCTTTCTCCTTTATTGGTCTGCGCGCCTCACACCTGGGGGCGGGCGTGGTTCCGGCGCGAGCGCCGGAAGAGATGTTCTGCTACTTTCGGGCCGGCTTCATCGCCACGGTGGCGGCCGGGTCCTTCAGACCGACCGGCGCACTAATAGGCGGGCAGCGGGTGCCGCACCTTGCGCACAACTCGGGCAACAGCGCGAGCAGAATCCGCGGCCGTTGACCAAGTGGGGCCGCGAAGTGGGCCGGCCACACTGGTCGCAGTGGCCGCTCAGCACGATGCACTGGGCATGGTAGGGCGGCCTCACGGTAGCTCCGCAACCAGGCGGCAGATGGGGTATGACGTTGTTCATCTGTCTCCTACCGCCGTGGCTCAGCGACCCAGGCGGGTTCGCTTCGGTCATGGCCACTCGATTGTGCTCCGTGCTCATCTGCTTGCCTCTGAATGGATATACCGGAAAAGTTTCGGGAGCGTCTCAGCCGGAATCAGCCCGGCGCAGCTCATTTGCTTACCCCAGCCTTGCATCGAGCGGCGAACATCGCCAGCGGCATGTGGTGCGCACCGGCAGGCTCGCAGATGACGAGGGTCTCGCGGGCGCGCGTGATCATCACGTAAGCCAGGCGAATGACCGCATCACGATCTCTCCGCCGGCCCTCCCACTGCCGCATACCGGAGGCCGACAAATCCGGAAAGACATACACCACGTCGGACTCGCCGCCTTTGACGCTGTGGCCCGTGCCGATGACGATCAGCGGCGGGTCCACCAGTGCGTCTAGGCCTCGGCGCACCACAACCCTGGCCGCATAGTCCGCCTGCTTGCGCTTCTTTGCTGCGAGGCTATCAAGCCACCACTTGACGCACTCGTCGAGCGGCTTCTCGGACACAGCAACCGCCAGCTGCTCGAGGCTCGCCGGTTCAAAGACCTGGTCGAGCAGTTCAATCGTGACGGCTTCGGAGGGACCGAGCCTGGCTATCAGTTCGACGGCCCCCTCGCGAAGAATGCCGTCGCCGCGGAGCCAGCCGGCCCAGCGCCTAAGATCTTCGCCGAGCCACGGCTCGGACAGGCTCTCCGACCTCGGCTTCACGTACGCAAGCAGCCGGCCGGCAGGCGAGGCGCCAGACTTCGGCTGATCGAGTGGGTTCCAGTCCACCCGCTTCCGCCGGTACGGGTTGTAGAACGGCAGTCCACGCTGGCGGAGCGTGCGCTTCAGAGGCTCCAACATGTAGCTGCACGTGCCCAGGAACATGACGCGCTTGCCCTGCGCCAAGTAGCGCTCGGCATCATCCACCACCGCGGTGGGGCACTTGTAAGTTCCCTTGTGGAACAGCCTGATCTCGCCGTCGTAATCGCGGGGCTTGTACTCTTTGGGTTCACGCGCGGTGAG
>DATNLV010000443.1:0-3417 GCA_035602665.1 Bryobacteraceae bacterium
CGGCTCGCACCTGATCGTCAAGTCGAAGTCGATGACCACCGAGGAGGTGGATCTCAACGAACGCCTGGAACACCACGGCCTGGAATCGGTGGAGACGGACCTGGGCGAGTACATCATCCAGCTTGCCGGCGAGCGGCCGTATCACATCGTGGCTCCGGCGCTGCACAAGACTCGCTACGACGTGGCGGACCTGTTCAGCGAGAAGCTGGGCGTGCCGCGCGAAATCGAGATCGAGAAGCAGACCCGCATCGCGCGCTCCGTGCTGCGCGAGAAATTCCTGGCCGCCGACATCGGCATTTCCGGAGCCAACTTCCTGATCGCGGATTCGGGCGCCGTGACCATCGTGGAAAACGAAGGCAACATCCGCCTCACCACCACCGCGCCCAAGATCCACGTGGCGATCGCGGGGATCGAGAAGATGATTCCGCGGGCGCAGGACCTGGCCGTGTTCCTCAAGCTGCTCGGCCGCAGCGGCACCGGGCAGGCGCTGACGGTCTACACTTCGTTCCTTACCGGGCCGCGCCGCGCCACCGAAATCGACGGGCCGGAAGAGCTCTACGTCGTGCTGCTCGACAATGGCCGCACGCGCCTGCTGGCCGATCGCGAGAAGCGGGAATCGCTGTACTGCATACGCTGCGGCGCGTGCCTGAATCATTGCCCGGTGTATCGCAAGATCGGCGGCCACAACTATCCATGGGTCTACTCGGGGCCGATCGGCGCGATCATCACGCCGCAGTACATGGGCGTGGCGCAGGAGCCGTGGCTGCCCTTCGCTTCGAGCCTGTGCGGCGCTTGCGGCGAGGTGTGCCCGGTCAAGATCGACATCCCGAGGCTGCTGCTGGAGCTGCGGTCGGAGGTCCACGCGGACGAGGCGCAGCGCGGCCAGGGCCGACTGGAGCGGCTCGGGTTCCGCATCTGGGCCTGGGTCATGCGGCACCCCAAGGTCTACGAAATGGCGGTCCTCATGGCATCCGCGGTGCTGCCGGAGGATCGCTGGTTTTCGAAGGCTCCGGGACTCCTCAACCACGGCCCGCTCAAGGCCTGGCTGAGCCAGCGCGATCTGCCACCGGTGGGAAAGAGCTTCCGCCAGTTGTGGCGCGAGCGCAGAAAGGCGGCCGAATGACGGCGCGGGACGACATTCTGCGGCGCGCGCGCGAGGCGCTCGGCGGCGGGTTCGAGCAACCCGCGGCGCCGCCCGAGGCGCGCCTACGGATTCCGGAGGTGGCGATGGAAGCCCGGATCGAGTCGCTCTTCCGCGCCGTTTCGAACCTGGCCGGAAAGACCTGCCTGGCCAACTCGCCCGCGGACGTGCGGGAATACGTCGCGGCCCTGATCGGCGACGGACCCGCCGTGGCCTCCAACGCGCCGGTTCTGGCGGAGTGCGGCATTGCGGACCTGCCCGGAGTTCAGACAGGATTCACCGAGCTCGAAGCGCTGCGGCAGGCCTGCGCCTCGGCCGCTCTCGGCATCACCAGCGCCGACTACGCCCTGGCCGACACGGGGACTCTGGTGATGCTGTCCTCGGCCGAAGAGGCTCGGATGATCTCCTTGCTGCCGCCGGTGCACGTCGCCGTTGTCCCGCGGGCCAGGATCCTGACAGGGCTCGACGAGTTGCTGTCGAAAGCCCCACGGCCGGGCGAGATCACAAGCTCCATGGTGTTCATCACCGGGCCCAGCCGCACCGCGGATATCGAGCAGATCCTGGTGCGGGGAGTCCATGGCCCCGGCGAGATCCACGTCTTAGTAATATAGAGGTGAAACTTCCTGGGTGTTCTGGACGTCGTAACCATTTGAAGGCGCACACGGTTCCACTGTGTTGGCGCATGCACTCAAGAGAGGAGATCCTGAAAGTGAAAGCTATTTGGCGCTACTTTGCACCTATTTCCCTGCTAGCTCTCTGCGCCCCCCTGGCCAGTGCGCAGACCGCGGCGGACGTCGGTATCGGTCTCGGATCGGCCCACGTGTCGGCGAATTCCGGAGGCATTGACAACACTACCTTCACCGACTGCGTACCCGGGTCGGTCTCGACTTGCCAGGCGCTACCGGCGTTGAGCGGGGTATTCCTGGGCCTTACCGGGGACGTGTTGATCACCAAGCGGTACGGCTTCGGGGGAGAAGTCAGCTTCCAGCCGGCGCGGACGAACTATGGCCCGTTGCAGTCCCGGCAGCTCTTCTTCGATGCCAACGGCATCTACGTGCCGCTGAGCGAGAAGAGGTTCTCCTTACGGCTGGAGGGCGGATTGGGCGTTGCGCGGACCAGCTTTATCTTCCCCTCTACGCAGTGCGTCGGGAGCGCCGTTTGCACCAGCCAGAACGAGCCGGTGGGGAACTCGAGCCATTTCCAGGTCCACGTGGGCGTGGGTGTGGCGCTCTACGTGACGGAGCACATCTTCATCCGCCCGCAGTTCGATTTCCACTACGTGCCGGGCCTCAACAACCAGTTCGGCAGCAATGCGGTTCCGCAGGGCACGGTCTGGGTAGGCTACTCGATGGGCAGCCGCGACTAGACAGTCGTCGACCATCGGCCATCGACCATCGGCCGTCTTCTCTACTGGCACCGCAGCGCCAGCATAGGGTCGATGCGCGAGGCGCGCCAAGCCGGGATCCAACTTGCCAGAAGCGAGAGTCCCGCCAGGAACGCGGCCACTGCGCCGTAGATCAGCGGGTCGTTCGGGCTCACGCCGATCAATGCCGCCGATGCCAGGTGGGCTAGCGCGGCCGCGAGTGCCGCGCCAATCAGCAGGCCGGCGAGCGCATAGGTCATGCCCTGGCGGACGGCCAGCCGCACCACGTGCCGTGGCTCGGCGCCGATCGCCATGCGGATGCCGATTTCGTGGGTGCGCCGGCCGATCGAGTACGCCATCACGCTGTAGAGACCGATGGACGCCAGCAGCAGCGCCACCGCGCCCAGCACACTCAGCAGGCTTGCCGCCACTTTCTGGCCGAACAGCGACTGGCTGATGTACTCCGAGAGCGGCATGGCGTCGAACAGCGCCACCGCGGGATCGATGGCCTGTGCCTGACGCCGCAGCATGGACACCGCTTGCTCCGGAGCCGCGGACGTGCGCACGTGGAAGGTGAGCGGAAACTCGGGCCGGAAGATCTGGCGGATCGGAATGTAGAAGTACGGTCGCTGGCCTTCCGAGATGCTGTGATACTTGCTGTCCCTGGCCACGCCGACGACGGTGAACCACTTTCCCCAGCCGCGCACCCGGAGCCCGATGACGTTCCGGCCGGCCATGAACCGGCGCACGAACTCCTGGTTGACGATCATGACCGGAAGCGACTTGCCGTCGTCGTGATCGGTGAAATCGCGCCCTTCGAGCAGCGGGATGCGCATCAGGCTGAAATAGCCCGGCGCCACCAGGTTGCGGTCGATCTTCATATTCTCGCTGGGGCTCGGCACGTACCCCGAGA
>DATNLV010000816.1:0-5970 GCA_035602665.1 Bryobacteraceae bacterium
AGCGTTGCACCTGCCGCCGGACCGGATTCCGCGGCTCGACGAGATCAACCGCCGGCTGGCGCCCCTGACCGGGTTTCAGGCCAAACCGGTGAGCGGCTACATCCCCGGATTTCTTTTCTTCGATTGCCTGCGCCGCCGGGAGTTTCCCACCACCATCACTATCCGCGACCAGGACCGCATGGACTACCTGCCCGAACCCGACATCTTCCACGACATCGCCGGCCACGTCCCCATGCACACCGAGCGCGCGTTCGCCGACACGCTGGTTCGCTTCGGCGACTGCGCCCACACGGCCGTCGAGACCATCTCGAAGATCCGCGACGACAAGGAGAAGTGCCGCCGCCTGACCAGCATCCTGAGGGCGCTCTCGCGGTTCTTCTGGTTCACGGTGGAATTCGGCCTGATGGCCGGTCCGCGCGGCGTGTGCGCTTACGGCAGCGGCCTGCTCAGCTCCTACGGCGAACTCGAGCACGCCATCGAATCGGACGAAGTGCAGCGCTACCCCATCCAGCTCGAATGGGTGATCAACCAGGGCGCGGAGATTGACCACTACCAGCCGCTGCTGTTCATCGTCGATGGGTTCGACCACTTATTCGAACTGGTCGGCCAACTGGAGCGCTGGATGCGCGAGGGCAAGCTCGACAACGTAGCCCCCGGCCTCCCCGAGATCTCCGAGAGCGACCTGCGCAGCTTCCTCGACGCGGAAACCGCACGGGGCTAAGCACCGAACCGCGCGCGTAAGCAAGCGGACTTCAGCTTGGGTTCCAGCCGTCGCCACCCTTGAGGAACACCTCCGGCGCGAAGGCCGCCGCCGCCGCAGGCGTCAGCGTGTGCGCCCAAGCGACGCGGGCCGCCGCATTCGCGCCGGGGCCCGTCGAGCCCCTCTCCGCGAACCAAGCGGTCTTCTCGTTCGCAGGCGTGTGGTTCCAGTTGTCCCATCCCTCGGGACGAATGTGGCCGCCCATCCAGCAATTCAGGAAGACCACGCGCGCGCAGGATCGCCAGGGCCGGCCCAGAAACACACCCTCGCCCTCAGCCGCCGCGTCGGTGCCCGTCAATCTGCAATCGCGAAAGACGAACCCCGTGGGCTCGTCGGCCCGCGTCCTGCGGTGGGCCGCAATGTAGCCGCTCCCGCGGCTGTGGATCTCGCAGCGATCGAACACCGCCGCCGCGTTGCCGAAAATGAAATCGACGTGGCCCTCGATGTAACAGTCGCGATAATACTGCCGCCCCGATGCGGCGTAGAGCGTATCCTGCCAGCCCGAAAACCGGCAGTTGCGGAACATGGCCCGGTCGGAGTGAATCGACGAGGCGACCGCCTGCGTCCCCACGCCGAAGCTGTTCTCGAACGTGATGTTCTCGGCTTCGAAAGCGGCGCCATCCACCTCGATCGCCGGGCTGAAGAAAGTCCCGCCGGCATTCGCCGCGCCCATGCTGTACGTGATGACCGTCGAAGCAGCATCTCGGCCCTGAAGCGTCACGCGCGGACTGTCCTGCGGGACTTTCAGCCGCTCATGATACACGCCCGGCCGGATTTCCAGAATCACACGGCCAATCTTCTCCGGCGGATGATCCATCACGTGATCGACGGCCCGCTGTATGGTCTGGAACTCGCCGCTGCCATCGGCCGCCACCACCGCCCGAACCGTTTCGCCCGCCGCCGAGTCCGGCATCGCGCTCACAACCACAGGCAGGGCCGCCGTAGCGAGGAACTCTCTCCGTGTTGGCATCACGAACAGCTTGTCAGATTCGCCGGGCTGGCGTCCACGCCGCGCGGCTCGGTCGTTCCTACCGGAATGCGTCGCCCGGTTTCACGCCCAGCTTTTTGAAATGCAACGCCGCGGGGCAAAACCTCGTAAAGCCGGACTGCAGCATCATCACGCCAACCCAAGCCGTGAGCAGTAGCCAGGCCGGGGAAAACAGCCGAGCAAGCGCCAGGCTGATCAGGATCATGCATCCCGCAAACACGAGGACAGCCCGATCGAGGTTCATTTCCGCTCCTTTGGATTTTGAAGCGCCACCAACATGGTGTGCCATGCCAGGGTGGCGCATTTCTCACGTGCCGGATAGTCGCGCAAGCCCGCCAGCGTGGTGAGCCGCTCGACTTCCACTTCCATTCCATCGACCGGCGCATCCGCTCCGCCGCCCGCGATGGCGCGGAAGCGATGGAAAAGTGCCTCCGCCTGGGCCGGCGTCTTTCCAAGCACCAGTTCCGTCATCAGCGAGGCCGATGCCGTCGCGATGGCGCAACTCCGCCCTCCAAAGGCAATATCGCTGATGACTCCGCGATCGTCGACGTCGAGAAACACGACAACCTCATCGCCGCACGAGGGGTTCTCGCTACGCCCGGCGTGACTGCAGCCGGCCAGCGTGCGCCGGTTGCGCGGGTGCCGGCTGTGATCGAGGATGACCTCCGGATAGAGATCGCGAATTTCGGAATTGCCGGTCATCGCAGGAACAGGGCCTCCACCTTTTCGAGCGCATCCGCCAGGGCATCCACCTCGCCGATGGTGTTGTAGAGCCCAAACGACGCGCGCGCGGTTGCCGGAACGCCGAAGCGCGCCATTACCGGTTGTGCGCAGTGGTGTCCGGCGCGAATGCACACGCCCGAGGCATCGAGCACGTGCGCAATATCGTGCGGGTGGACGCCGGCGATGACAAAGGAAATGACCGAACTCCTGCTCGCCGCGGTGCCGATGATGGAAAGCGGCGCGAACGCGGACAGCCGGCCGAGCGCATAGTCCAGGAGCTTGGACTCGTGGGCGCGGATGCGCTCCAGGCCGAGACTGGTCACATAGTCGATAGCGGCGCCGAGCGCCACCGCTTGCGCAATGGCCGGCGTTCCCGCTTCGAACTTGGACGGCAGCGGCGCGAACGTGCTCTCGTCGAACGTGACGCTGGCGATCATGTCGCCGCCGCCCTGGTACGGCGGCATGGCTTCGAGCAGCTCTTCCTTGCCATAGAGGACGCCGATACCCGTCGGCCCGTAGAGCTTATGGCCGGAGAACACGAAGAAATCGCAATCGAGCGCCTGCACGTCGGCTCCCATGTGCACAACCGACTGGGAGCCGTCGATCAGCGCCTTTGCGCCTGCCGCATGCGCGGCCCGGATCATTTCGGCCGCGGGAAGGTTCGTGCCCAGGGCGTTCGACACCTGCGCGAACGCCGCCAATCGCGTGCGCGGACCGAGCAGCCGGGTGAACCCGTCGAGCGGGACCTCGCCGCGGTCGTTCAGAGGGGCGACCTTCAGGACGATGCCCTTTTTCCGCCGTAGCAACTGCCACGGCACGATATTGGAGTGGTGCTCGAGGCCGGTGATCACCACCTCGTCACCTTCCTTTAAGAACGCCTCGCCGAAACTGGCGGCCACCAGGTTAATCGCCTCGGTCGCGTTGCGCGTGAAGACGATTTCGCGATCGTTCCGGGCGTTGAGGAACGAGGCGACCTTGCGCCGCGCCGTGTCGTAGCAATCGGTGGCTCGCTGGCTGAGGGAGTAGAGCCCGCGATGGATGTTCGCGTAGTCCTCGGCATAGAACCTCCGCTCGGCATCCATCACCTGAGCGGGCTTCTGCGCCGAGGCGGCGGTGTCCAGATACACCAGCGGACGGCCGCGCACTGGCCGGTGCAGGATCGGGAAATCCGTGCGGACCGCTGCGACGTCATAGGGCGCGCCAACCTCTTCGCCCGCACCGGAGTGCGCTGTGAGTTGCATCTCCGTTTTCCCTACGCCGCTCGCAAGGCGGCCCGCGAACGACCGAGTGGTGGCAGTTTGAAGACCACCGTCGCGAAGAACTCGATAATCAATCCGTAGAGGCCGTTAACAATCGCGTTGATCGCAAACAGCGGTCCCGGAACGTTCATGAACAGGTAAAAGGAAAAGACCGAGCCCACCACGACACCGATGACGAAGCCGTTCCAGGCCCAATGCAGCCTCAGCCCGGACATGCCGATCGCGGCGCCCATGACCGTCCGGTTCAGTAAGATCCACGCCAGAGTGATCGGCGTAAACTTGAGAATGGCGGCGGCGAACGCCGTTGTTGCGCAAAGCCCACCCATGGCCAGCCCCAACAAAGTAGCCACCAGGATCCGCTTCATGGGAGCGGGCTCCGCAAATGGTTCCATGATTGCTGTGCTCATATTTGTTTCTCCTTTTGGTGAGATGTAAATCAGATCGGTCCGCGGTAGCGGCGCACCCGTGCCGCCGCGGCCAGGAAGATCGCCGCCACCACGAGCCCGGTCCACAGACCGGGCGCGCTCAGGAAATTGCCCGGAGTCAGAGACGTCAGCGGGTGCGGGATGCAACACGGCCTCCCGGTTCCGAATGCGTGCGCGAGCCCACCCGCGAACCGATACCCGAGGAAGAAGGCGAACCGGGATGTGTTAAAGGCGATCTTCTCGAGAATGCAGACGGCGATCAGCGGCAGCGAGGCCCACAGAAACACCGCGCGGCGGGCCCAGGCGGAGACCAGCAGCAGCCAGCCCCATATCGGCGCCTGCCACAGCGCAAGAACCGTCACGCCATAAAGAAGCGCGACCCACAACTCGACGAGCGGCGTGTGAGTCCGTAGCGTCCCCAGACCAACGCCGCTGGCGAGCAGCACCGCCGCGTTCAGTAAGAGCATCGCGACATGTGTGGCAACGATGATGGCGAAGACGACCAGCGGGAGAACGACAAGCGGGATGCTCGCCTTCGAAAGTACGGTGGTCAGGTCGGAGACCGGCAGCGATTTCCAGAACAGGATGCTCCGGTCGCGGCGCTCGCCGTACAGAGCGTCGAGGCAGTAGAACGCGCCGGTCAGCATCCCCGTGAGGATCAGCAGAACCGCGGCGATCGCAAACGGCTGGTCGATGGGGGTTGGATCGTTGGGGAGGTGGAGTGCCAATGGGGTACCCGCCCCGCCCGCCGAATGAATGACGTTGACCCCGAATCCGATCAGAACCACGGCGGCAACCGCGAGCGGCGCAAGGTAGATGGAGTGGTTCTCCCACAATTCGCGCCGCAGGGACCAGTAGAACGGTCGAGTGCGCGATGAGGCGGGCCGGGGCGGCTGCGGCCCAGACTCGGGTGCGACGCTCGATGGAGGATTCATTTACCCGCTCCTCCTGCCTGGCCGGCGGATTGGTCCATCACGGCCACGTACAGGTCGGCGACGCCGGGGGTCCGCACCTCGCCATGGGCTGCGAGCAGGGCAGGATCCACACCGTCGAACAGCAGAATGTCGCGGCCGAAGACTTGCCGCTCGTGAGTCGGCCCGAGCCCCCGTGCGGCCGCAAGATGGCCGGGATTGACGGTGAGTTCCCGATAGCGCGAGTCAAACTCCTCCCTGGTGCAGCTCAGCACGATCCGGCCTGCGTTGATGAACGTCAGGTCGGTGATGACGTGCTCGATCTCTTCGACGTGGTGCGTGGTCAGCAGGATGGTGCGGTTGCGGTCGAGGTAGTCGCTCAGCAGCGAATCGTAGAAGCTCTTGCGATAAGCGATGTCCAGACCGAGCGTGGGCTCGTCGAGCACGAGCAACGCCGCGTCAATCGCCATCACCAGCGCGAGGTGCACCTGGGCCACCATGCCCTTCGACAACTCTCGGACCTTGCTGGTCTGGCGGACGCTGGTCTTGTCGAGGAAACCTTCCGCCTTCGCGCGGTCGAAGCGCGGATGCACGCCGGCCACATAGTCCAGCGCCTGCGAAACACGAAGCCAGCGCGGCAGGACGGCAATGTCGGCGATGAACGCAACATCGCGCATGAGTCGATCGCGCTCCGCCCACGGATCGCGTCCCAGGACCTTCAGTTGCCCTTCGTACGGGACCAGGCCGAGGATCGCGTTGAGCGCCGTGGTCTTGCCGGCGCCATTGGGACCGATCAGCCCGAGGATGCGCCCCTCTTCGAGGCGCAGATTCACACCGTCCAGCGCGATCGTTCCGCCGAATGCCTTTCGGAGCCCGCGTGCTTCTATGCATGCCATACGGTCAG
>DATNLV010000822.1:0-4646 GCA_035602665.1 Bryobacteraceae bacterium
CGGGAGTAGGCGCGCGATGGTGGCGGCGTCCGGATGTGCCGGGTCGCCGGGGAAGTGGACCCGCTCGACCGCCGGATGCCCTGCCAGCGCAGACGCGATCCGGCAAGCATTGGAGCACTGCCGCTCCATCCGCAAGGGAAAGGTTTTGATCCCGCGCATGGCGAGGTAGCTCTCGAACGGGCCGAGCACCGGCCCATAGGCGCGCGAGAGCGTGCGCAGGTTGTCGAAGTGCTCGCCGTCGGAGGTGACCGTGCCGCCCAGAACGTCGCCATGGCCGGCCAGAAACTTGGTGAGGCTGTGCACCACCAGGTTCGCGCCGAGTTCGAGCGGCCGCACCAGCAACGGAGTCGCGAAGGTGTTGTCCACCACCAAGGCGGCCCCGGCCGCGCGCGCGATCCCGGCCAGCCGGTCGATCGCGCCCACGCGCAGCAGCGGGTTCGACATGGTTTCCATCAAAAGGCAGCCCGGCTTGCGCTCGCCGACTATCTTCTCCACTGCGGCCAGGTCGCAGACATCGACGTAAGCCACGTCCACGTTCAGCGGCTCGAACACCTTGCCGAGCACGCTGATCGTGGCCCCATAGAGCGCGTTGGCGGCGACGATGGACTTCGGCCGATCGACCAGCGCAGTGAGCAGACCGATCTGGATCGCGGCCATTCCGGAAGCGCAAGCCAGCGATCCGTGGCCGTTCTCAAGCGCGGTCACCAGCTCTTCGAGCGCCGAGTTGGTGGGGTTGTCGTACCGCGAATAGGAATAGCCGGCCACCTCGCGGCCAAAGACGCGATCAAGCTGCTCCATCTCGTCGTAGAGGTAAGTGGAGGCGGTATAGATCGGCGTGGTAACGGGAACCGCGGGGCCGGGCTTTTTGCGGTCGCCGGCGTGGACGGCCTTGGTATGAAGGTTCATGAGCGCTCCTGAATAACCACTCTACTGCGGGCGCGGCGGTGGCATGGCGGGGAGAATGCTCCAGATGCGGACGGCGAGCGGGCGGCCAATGTCGTTTGGGGGCACAGAATCGGGCATATCGGGCGCGGCGGGTCCACTGCCGCAAGACGGTCACTTAGGAATGATCGCTTCGTACATGCAGAGACAATACGGTGCGGTACAACCCGGAAGAGGCAACTCCGGTAGTTCATCTATGTCGTGAATCTTCTTGAGGCGCCTGATCTTGGCGCAGTCCCTTCCACCAAGCGGAACGATTCTGACCTGCTTCACGCCTAGTTCTCTGATTTCAAGCAAGTCTCTCTTCCGAGCAACACGGTGGAACGCGTTCAGGTGCATGTCTTCGAGCACCGACTTAGGCTCGATGGTGCTTAGGCACCTCGGATCGAAGCAATCGATGAGCGCCTTTGAATACTTCATTCGAGTATTTAGGCCAAGCGCCCGCTTCTCTTCGACGCTGAGGATTTCGTCGCCCTCAAATGCAGCTCTAGTGCTCACGCGGGCAAAAGGTTCCCATCCACCCCTCAGTTTGGAAACCAGTCCCGGTATCGCCTCAGTTCGGAAGAGACCCGACGCTCTAATGGACGCTTCCAGCAGTTTCGTCACTTCGTCGTGATCTTGGCGCTCTGCTTCCACCATCTTCGCTGTCGGCGGAATCGCGTATCCCCCTTGACTGATGGTTAGGGCGCTCAGGGCTGATTTTCTCCTTCGCCGAGTGACAACGAAGATCGCCAGCAACAGGGCGACGATCACGACGAACAGAAATAGCATCTGCCAATTCTCCCTTAACGGGCACCCAGGAACAACGGAAGGCAGACGGGCGGATCGGTGGCCCGGGGTCGCGCGTCTGCGGGGGGGGCGCAGCAGTCGTTTGAGTGTTCAAGCGGAACAGCTGGATGGATGAAATTCGGCCAAGTCGCTTGGAGATCCGCAAGAAGTACCGGCGCCAGCGGAACGCGGCTCGTTACCCCCCTTAGCTCCGTTTCCAGCGCACGCCTTCCTTGGTGTCCTCTAGAATGACGCCGCGGGCGGCTAGCTCCTTGCGGATTTCGTCGGCGCGGGTGAAGTTGCGCGACTTGCGGGCCTGGTGCCTTTCGGCGATGGCGGTCTCGACCTCCGCGTCCGAGATCGCGGGTACCACCTCGCCTCGACCCTCGGACCCGACTTTGATCGAACTCTCTCCCCCGCCCTTGATCTCCCTTCGCCGCAGCACGTCGAAAACCTGGTCGAAATGCGCCAGGAAATCGAGCGCGGGCGCGGCGTTGCCAGCTCCAAACTCGCCCGCATCCATAGCCGTGTTCGTTTCGCGCACGAACTCGTAGGCCGCGCCGAGCGCCTCGGCCGTGTTCAGGTCGTCGTCCATGGCCTCGTCGAAGCGCGCCACGGCCACGCGGGTCCGCTCGAGCAGAGCCTCGCTGGCGCCTTCGGGGAACTTCTCCTTCTCCAGCCGCCATTTGTAATTCCGCAGCCGTTCGAGCGATGCCACCGCCGACCGCAGGCTGTCGAAGGTGAAGTTCAGCTTCTTCCGATACGGCACCGACGCCAGCAGATACCGCACCGCCTCCGGCGCATAGCCCTTCGCGACCACATCGCGCAGCGTGAAGAAATTGCCCAGCGACTTCGACATGGTCTGTTCATCGATCAGCAGGTGCTCGGAATGCAGCCAGAAGCGCGCGAACGTCTTCCCGGTCAGCGCCTCCGATTGCGCGATCTCGTTCTCGTGGTGCGGGAACGTGAGATCGATGCCCCCCGCGTGTATATCGAGCGTCGGGCCCAGGTACTTCATCGCCATCACGGAGCATTCGATGTGCCAGCCGGGCCGCCCCGGCCCGACCACCGTTTCCCAGAACGGCTCGCCCTCCTTGGGCGCCTTCCACAGCGCGAAGTCGCGCGCGTCGGTCTTCTCGTAGCGGTCGGTGTCCACGCGCGCCCCGGCGCGAATGCCGCTGAAATCGGCGTGCGAAAGGTGGCCGTACGCGGGGAACTTGGCAATGCGGAAATAGATGGAGCCGTCGCTCTGGTAGGTGTACCCCTTCTCGCCCAGCTGGCGGATCACCTCGGCCATATCCTGTATATGGTCCGTCGCGCGCACCAGGTGCTCGGCGCGTTCGAGGCGCAGCGTGGCGCAGTCCTCGAGGAAGGCTTTCTCGTAAACGGCGGTGTATTCCTGCAGCGTCTGGTGCGCCGCCAGCGCCTGCTGGATGATGCGGTCGTCCACGTCGGTGATGTTCATGACGTGGTCCAGCCGGTATCCGCGCGCGCGCAGCCAACGGCGCAGGATGTCCACGAACGTGAAGGTGCGCAGGTTGCCGATATGTGCGAAGTTCCAGACCGTGGGGCCGCAGGAGTACATACGGACCACGTTGTCGTCGAGCGGAGCGAAATCCTCGACCCGCTGCGTGAGCGTGTTATAGAAGCGCAAGGACATAGCGAGAGAAATACCATCGTAGCAGCCCGTCGCCCGTCGCTCGTCGCCCGTTGATCCTCGGCGGCTCTTCCCCGCTTCGCACCGTGACGACTGCCGATCGCGAAGCGCACGAATCCCGCAGGCCGATCAACGGGCCACGAGCAACGAGCCACGAGCTGCTTGGCCTAATCCCCCACCCTTCCTCCGCCGATCACTACAAGCGTGAGCCTCAAACGGCTGCTGGTGCCATCGCACTCGGACTGGCTGTTCGCGGCGCTGATGGTGTGGCTGTTCGTGGCGGGGAGCGGCTGGCAAGTCCTGCTGGCAGATGGCGATACGGGCTGGCACATTCGCGCCGGCGAATACATCCTGGCGCACCGTCAGGTTCCGCACGCGGACCTGTTCTCGTTCACGCGGCCGGGCGCGCCGTGGTGCGCCTGGGAGTGGCTCTCCGACGTGCTGTTCGCACTGGTGCATCGCGCGGCGGGGCTTAAGGGCGTGGTGCTGCTGGCGGGCGCGGTCATCGCCAGTGCCCTGACCCTGCTTTTCCGGCACATGCTGGCGCGCGGAAGCGGCTTCTTTGTAGCGCTGGCCGTCTGCCTGGTGGCGGCGGGAGCCTCGACCATCCACTTTCTCGCCAGGCCCCACGTGTTTACGCTGCTGCTTCTGGCGGGTTCGCTGTGGGTGCTGGGCAGGGACCGGCGGGAGGCCGGCCGCGCGGTCTGGCTGCTGATTCCCCTGACCGCCCTTTGGGCCAACCTGCACGCGGGTTTTGTGGCGCTTCCGGCTTCCATCCTGGTGCTGGCGGCGGCGGCCGCGCTCGAGCGGCGCTGGGACCTGGCGCGCCGCTATGCCCCGCTGGCCGTGGGCTGCCTGGTCGCGTCGCTGGCCAATCCTTACGGCATCGGATTGCACCGTCACGTCCTCGAGTATCTGCGCTCGGACTGGATCCGCGAGGCGGTGGACGAGTTCCAGTCCCCGCGATTCCGCTCGGAAAGCTCGGTGCATTTCGAGATCCTGCTTTTTGGCGGGCTGCTCGCCGCGGCGGCGCTTCTGCGCAGGGGCCGTGCGGGGGAAGCCCTGCTGGTTGTGGCTTGGGCGCATGCGGCACTGGTTTCGGTGCGCAACGTGCCGGTGTTCGCCGTCGTGGCCTCGCCGATCCTGGCGGCGGAGGCAGGCCGCTGGTGGAGAGATTGGGCCAGGGACCGGCCAGCGCGGTCGGTGGTGGCGATCCTGGACCGCGTCGGCGCCGGATTCGCGTCGAGCGCCGGGCATACGAGCTTGTGGCCCGCGATGT
>DATNLV010000825.1:0-9348 GCA_035602665.1 Bryobacteraceae bacterium
TATTCATGGATGCCGAGCAGGCCGAAGGCCCACGCCCGCGGCGATGTGAAGTCCGTCAACGCGGGCAGCGCCAGGGCGAAAAGCTGGCCCGCCATCATTTGAAAGCTGCGGTAGGGCGAACGCCCCACGCCGATCCCCAACGCCCAGAGCGCCCGGCCTTGGCAGTCCTCCGATCCTTGTTCGTCCAGCCAGTGCCGGTCGAAGCCCAGAAGGTTGTGGAATCGTTTCGTCTTCAGATCGAAGGCGTGCTGGAGGAACGCGGCGGAGGTGGTGGCAAGCGTGCGGGCGCGCTCCGGGTTGTCACCCAACTCACCGAGGAGCACCGCCAGGATGAAGGCGCGGGCGTTGTCGTCGGTGCAATAGCCTTCGGAGAAATTCGGAACGCTGAAGATGGCGTGCTGGAAGACTCCGGTGGAATCGGTCATGCGCGAGAGATGGCTCAGGCGCATCTTCGGGAGTTCGCGCGGCTTCCGGTCGAGGGTCTTGGTGGCCAGGAATTTTCGCGACAGGGCCGCCTTTTCGAGGCGCGAGGACTCGAAGGAGCGCATATACATCTGCGCCACGTTGCTCCAGATCATTTCGCGCCCGATCCGGTAGGCGTTCTTGCGAATGGCATGGCGGCGGACGTCGTCGCGCAGCAGCCCGATCACTTCACGAGCGATGGCCGGGGCATCGCCGAACGGCACCAGAACTCCGCGGTCTTCCGCCAGCAATTCCGCCGCGTGCCAGTAGGGTGTTGAAACCACCGCTTTGCCGGCGCCGAACGTGTAGGCCAGCGTGCCCGACGTGATCTGCGCTTCGTTGAGGTAAGGCGTTATGTAGAGGTCGGCCGCGCCGATGAACTCCTTGAGGTTCTCCAGTTCTACGAACTGGTTGTAGAAGATGACGTTCTTGTCGACCTTGTTCTTCTGGGCGAGGATCTCGAGACTGAGCCGGTACGATTCGCCGTGCTCGCGCAGCTCGTTGGGGTGGGTGGCGCCCAGGACGATGTAGACTACGTCGGGGAACTCCGCCAGGATCGACGGCAGAGCATTGAGGACATGCTCGATGCCTTTGTTCGGAGACAGCAGGCCGAAGGTGAGCAGCACCACTCTGCCCTCCACCCCGAACTGGTCCTTGAAGTAAGTCGGATCGACGAAGCCCACGTCAGGAATGCCGTGTGGGATGAGATCGATCTTGGCCGGGGGCGCCTGGTAGATCTCTTGCAGCATCTGCCGTCCGCGCTCGGCCATGACTACGAGCCGGGTAGAGAGCGAGACTAACCCCTCCATCACGCGGCGCTGCTCCACGTTGGGGTCACGCAGTACGGTGTGAAGCGTGGTGACGATGGGCATTCTCAGCTCGCGCAGGAGCGCCAGGATGTAGCCGCCGGAGGGGCCGCCGTAGATTCCGAACTCATGCTGCAGACAGACGATGTCGACATTGCTGATGTTGAGGAAGTCCGCGGCGCGCAGATAGGACGACACGTCCTGCTCCTCAACCTCGAAGCGAACCACGTCGGGATACTCGTAGCCGCCCTGGATATCGTTCACCGAAACGGCGAGGCACTGGCTGTGGGGATGCGCGTTTTGGACGGCCTCAAGCAGGTTACTGGTGAACGTAGCGATGCCGCACTTGCGTGGCAAGTGGTCCCCGACGAATGCGATCTTGCGGACTTTGGACGATTCTTTCATGGGGCCTTTCAGGACGCCTGAATGCGGCGATACTCCGGCTGCCACATCGCGTCTTGGACTTCTTGAACGATGTCGCGGAACTTGTTTTCGGCCAAGCCCTCCGCGTCCGCCGTCTCAGCGACGGCGACCGCCACCGTCACCGACACGCTGCGCAGGTCGTCGATATGCGGGAGTAGTGAGGCGCCGGGTTGGCGCACCGTCACCAGGCTGGATACGGCGCTGGCCGCCGCGGCGAACATGCCGTTGCTGATGGTGCGGGCGCGCGAGACGATCGCGCCGAGGCCCAGCCCGGGGTACAGCATGGCGTTATTCACCTGCGCGACGACGTAGGTGACGCCCTTGTAAGTGATGGGGGCGAACGGGCAGCCGGAGGCGACGAGCGCCCGTCCGTCTGTCCAGGCGATCAGATCGGCGGGGTTCGCTTCGGCCCGCGCCGGCGGACTCGAGAGCGCGAAAATAATCGGGCGCTCCGTGTGCGCCGCCATCTCCCTGACGATTTCTTCCGTGAAACTGCCGGAGACCGTAGAGGCACCGATCAGCATTGACGGTTTCACCTGGCGCACCACCTCGGCCAGGCTTGCGCCGTCTCCATTCCCGTCGCGCTTCCAGGTCTTGCTTTCGGCAGCCGGCCGGGCGTATGGCGCCTGATAGTCGCGGAGCTGATCTCCCATGTCGGCGGTGAGTAGTCCCTGGCGGTCCACGCACCAGAAGCGCCTGGATGCGTCTTCTTTGGAAAGCCCTTCGCGCACCATGGCGTCGCGAATCTGGTCGGCGACTCCGATGCCTGCCGTACCGGCGCCAAAGATGACCACGCGCTGGTTGCGGAGCGGCGTTCCGCAGACGCGGACGGCGGAGATGGCGGCCGCCAGCGTGATCGCGCCGGTGCCCTGGACATCGTCGTTGAAGGTGCAGATCCGGTCGCGGTATTTCTCGAGGATGCGCCGCCCGTTGCCGGGAGCGAAGTCCTCCCACTGCAGCAGTGCGTTGGGGAACCGCGTTGTCACGGCGTTGACATAGGCGTCGATGAAGGCGTCGTAGCGCTCTCCGCGTATGCGGGCGTGCCGGTTCCCGATGTACGTGGGATCGTCCAGCAGACTGGCCCGGTTGGTGCCGACATCGAGCATAACGGGAATCACTCGGGTCGGGTCAACACCGCCAGCCGCGGTGTAAATGGCAAGTTTGCCGATCGACACTTCGATGCCGCCCACTCCCCAATCTCCGATTCCCAGGATCTGCTCCGCATCGGTCGCCAGGATCAGGTCGATATCGCCAGGGCCGACGCCGAGGTTGGCAAACGCCTCCTCGATCGCATCGGGGTGGTCAATCGAGAGGTACACGCCCCGCGGGCGCCGGCACTCGTGGTGGTATTGTTCCATCGCCATGCCGACGGTGAGATCGTTGACGATGGGGATCATCTCGCGCAGGTGCTCGGAGAACAGCCGGTAGAACAAGACCTCGTTGCGATCGTGCAGGGCAGTGAGGTAGACGTTCTTGCTGAGCGCATCCGGCAGCCGCTCGTACTGGATGTAGGCGCGTTTGACCTGAGATCCCAGCGTGCTGATGTCCGGCGGAAGCAGCCCCGTCAGGCCGAGTGTTTTTCGTTCTTCCGAGGTGAAGGCTGTGCCCTTGTTCAACAGCGGAGAGTTGAGTACGGCCAGCCCGCGAGCCTTGGTCTGGTAGCAGGAGTCGCCGTTCTGCCGGTGTTTCGTCATCGGCGCCAGTAGTGGGATTACCCTCTGTCGCATGCTGCTGCCTTTTCTCCTCGGCCGCCGCCTCGGGGCGGGCTCTACTTCCGAGGGGAGCAATCCGCTGCCCATCTCCGGATGCCGGTTGAGTGGGGCCAAACAGCTTCCTCCCCCGACGCCGGGCGGTCACATGACCGAATGTGGTCGGGCCAACGGTCAAAGCACAAAGCGCTTTCCGCGACGGCATTTGGTCAGGCGGGTTGGCCTCGAAGAGGCGCTGCGGTGGTAGCATGAACCAACGAGCCGTTCGACGCGCTTCCGAAGGAGAATTGTTGGCCTCTGAAGTCCCACCGGCGCAGGGCGTGACCTGGTTGTTGGAGAATGGTCCGCGAGAACTCGAACTGCTGTTTCGGGCGATCGTCTACCACCCGTCCGTTCCCATCCTCATCGCAGACGACGAACGGAATTACCGGGACGCCAGCGAAGGCGCCGGCAGGCTGCTGGGACTTTCGCGGGACGAGATTATCGGTCACAAGATCGACGATCTTGCCGATCCGAGCTTCAAGGCCAGGATTCCAGAGCTCTGGAGCGCTTTTCTAGGAAAGGGCGAGCAGGAGGGCACGCTGCGGCTGGCCGGTCCGGATGGGACCCTGTGGGAGGTGGAGTATACGGCCAAGGGGAACGTGCTGCCGGTTCGTCATCTGCTGGTGTTGCGCGACAAGACATCGGAGGCCGGTCAGGAGGAGATTCCGTCGTGGGTGCAAGACTACGCGCTGCTCCTGCTGGACGTGAGCGGGCATGTCGTCTCGTGGTATTCGGGTGCGGCGCGCATTTACGGCTACGCCGCGGATGAGGCCACCGGCAGGCACATCGCCTTTGTCTATCCCAACGAGGAGAGTGCCGGAGCCGAGAGTCCGGGCGCGGAGCCGCGGCACGAGCTGAGCCGGTCCGCTGCCGAGGGGCATTTCGGAAACGAAGGATGGCACCTGAGAAAGGATGGCTCGCGATTCTGGGCCAATGTCATTACCGAAGCCTTGAGAGATGAGCACGGAGAGCTGCGGGGTTTTGCCAGGGTGGTGCGCGACTTCAGCGAGCGTCACGAAATGGACGAGAAGTTACGCCGAAGCCGCGCGCGCGTTCGCCCAGTTCCCGCGGGATCGACTATTGCCGGCGTCGTCTCGGGTGAGTTCGACCGAATTCCGGAGGCCAACGACGCGTTCCTCAAACTGGTGGGTTACACCCGCGATGACTTACTCGCGGGGCGGCTGCACTGGCCCGATCTTACTCCTCCGGAATACTCCGCGCTCGACGATCTGGCACACGAAGAAGGCTTGAGGTTCGGAGCTTGTACTCCGTATGAGAAAGAGTTACTCGGCAAAGACGGCACTCGGGTTCCTGTTCTGGTTGCCACCGCGGTTTTGAAGCTCTCTCCTTTCCGTTGGATCACATTCGTTCAGGACCTGCGGGAGCGCGACCACTTCGAGAATGTGGGGGACGAAGATGTCGAGCGAAAGCAGAACTTTGAGGAGATGGTGGGGAATAGCGCGGCACTAAGACGGATTCTGCGACAGGTGGAGGTGGTTGCTCCAACCGACGCCAACGTTCTGATCCTTGGTGAAACCGGGACCGGAAAAGAACTGGTGGCGCGCGCGATCCACCGGCTGAGCCCTCGCAAGAACCAACCTTTCGTCACCTTGAATTGCGCCGCCATTCCGACAGGGCTGCTCGAGAGCGAGCTATTCGGCTACGAGAAAGGAGCCTTCACCGGCGCCTTGTCGCAGAAGTTGGGCCGGTTCGAGCTGGCCCACCGGGGGACTCTGTTTCTGGACGAGGTGGGCGACATACCGCTGGATCTGCAGCCGAAGTTACTACGGGCGCTGCAGGAGAAGTCATTCGAGCGGCTGGGGGGCACCCGGACGATTCCCATTGACGTTCGCCTGGTTGCCGCGACTAACCGCAACTTGACCCAGATGATGGGCGACAAACTCTTTCGTACCGATCTCTACTACCGGCTGAAGGTTTTCCCGATCACGACGCCGCCGCTGCGCGATCACCCCGAGGACATACCGGTGCTCGCCCGGCACTTCACGCAAAAGTACGCGCGGGAAATGAACAAGCAGATTGACAAGATCCCGTCGGATACGATACGCGCCCTAGTGAGTTGGCCGTGGCCGGGAAATGTCCGGGAGCTCGAGAACTTCATCGAGAGGGCGGTCATCCTCTCCCGCGGCCCCAACCTTCGCGCTCCCCTGGCCGAAATACGGCCCGATGCGTCGGAGCCCGCCGGCAACAGCACGCTGGAGCAGGTGGAAAGGGAGCATGTCATACGAGTGCTGCGGGAGACGGGCGGGGTGATCAGCAAGGCGGCGGCCCGCCTCGGAATGCCGCGGACTACTTTGAACGCACTCATGCGAAAGCTGGGCATCTCTCGCAAGGATCTCTGACCGGCCTTCGTCCGCTGGCAGGACGCGTGCAGTGCAGGAAGGCAATGAAAGAGCTCTCGCCGGCGGCCGATCTGGTCTGGGAGGAGCAGCAGCGCGGATACAAAAGCGCAGACTGACCTCGATCGCCGCGAGTGGATGAAAGGCTTTGCGCTGGTATTCGGGTTGATCGCGCTCACGCTTGCCGGTGCGGCCGTGCTTGCCGGCTTCGTAAAGACGCCGTAGCCGGGCGCGGAAAGACCCCGACCGCCCGCGGTCACTTGACCATATATCGTTACCGCCGCGCGTCTTCTCCACCCGCTCCGAGGTCCGCGACGCACTCGCCGCCGAATTGCCTCAACAGAACACGACGTTGGTGCGACGCGTGCACCTGAATCCGGCAGCATCATGAACATTCGACCGTTGTACGACCGCATCGTGGTGAAGCGGATCGAGGAACAAGAGACCACGCGCAAGGGCATCATCATCCCCGACTCGGCCAAAGAGAAGCCCCAGGAGGGCGAAGTCATGGCCGTGGGTCATGGCAAGAGACTCGATAGCGGCGACCTGGCGGCACTCGACGTGAAGGTCGGTGACCGCATCCTCTTTGGAAAATACTCCGGCAGCGAGACGAAGCTGGAAGGGGTCGAATACATCGTCATGCGCGAGGACGACGTTCTCGGCATTCTGAATTAGCCGACAAGGAGACCACCCATGGCAAAACAGATTACTTACAGTGACGAATCCCGTCAGGCGATCCTGCGCGGGGTCAACCAGCTCGCCGACGCGGTGAAGGTGACTCTCGGGCCGCGTGGCCGCAACGTCGTTCTGCAAAAGAAATTCGGCGCACCGACGATCACCAAGGACGGTGTAACGGTGGCCAAGGAAGTCGAGCTGAAAGATCCGCTCGAGAACATGGGCGCCCAAATGGTGCGCGAGGTGGCGTCGAAAACCTCAGACGTCGCCGGCGACGGTACGACCACGGCCACGATTCTGGCCCAGGCAATTTACCGAGAGGGTGTCAGGGCGGTGACGGCGGGGGCGAACCCGATGGCCATCAAGCGCGGCATCGATAAGGCCGTGGCGGCGATCGTCGAGGAAGTCAAGAAGCTCTCCAAGCCCGTTTCCGGCGACATGATCGCACAGGTCGGCAGCATCTCCGCCAACAGCGATGCGACGATCGGCAACATCATTGCCGAGGCGATGGGCAAGGTGGGCAAGGACGGAGTAATCACGGTCGAGGAATCGAAGACCATGACCACCGAACTGCAGATGGTGGACGGCATGCAGCTGGACCGCGGCTACCTCTCGCCCTATTTCGTGAGCGACGCGGAGCGCATGGAGTGCGTCCTCGAGGATCCCTACATTCTGATTCACGAGAAGAAGATCAGTAACATGAAAGACCTGCTGCCGATTCTCGAACAGATCGCGCGTGTAGGCAAGCCGCTGCTCGTGATCGCGGAAGACGTGGAAGGCGAGGCATTGGCAACGCTGGTCGTCAACAGGCTGCGTGGGTCGCTCACTGCTTGCGCGGTGAAGGCCCCGGGCTACGGCGACCGACGCAAGGCGATGCTGGAGGATATCTCGATCCTGACTGGCGGCAAGCCGGTCGTGGAAGAGACGGGCATCAAGCTCGAGGGCGTCACGCTGGAGGACCTGGGCCGCGCGAAGCGAGTCACGGTGGACAAGGACACGACAACGATCATCGACGGCGCCGGATTGCCGAAGAGCATCGAGGGCCGGATCAAGCAACTCAGGACCCAGATCGAAGAGACAACCTCGGATTACGATCGCGAGAAACTGCAGGAGCGCCTGGCGAAGCTGGCCGGCGGCGTGGCGATCATCAAGGTTGGCGCCGCTACCGAGACCGAGATGAAAGAGAAGAAGGCCCGTGTCGAGGACGCCCTGCATGCCACTCGCGCGGCGGTGGAGGAGGGGATTGTGCCGGGCGGCGGCGTTGCGCTGCTGCGCGCCTCGGTAGCGATCGAGAAGCTCACGCTCGCGGGCGACGAGCAGTTCGGTGTGACCATCGTGCGGCGCGCCTGCGAGGAGCCGGTCCGTCAGATTGTAAGTAACTGTGGGACCGAGGGAGCGGTTGTGGCGCAGAAGATCAGGAACCACCCGGATCCTAACTTCGGCTTCAACGCCGCCACCGAACAGTACGAGGACCTGGTAAAGGCCGGCGTAATCGATCCTACTAAAGTAACTCGCACCGCTCTGCAGAACGCGGCTTCTATCGCCTCTCTCATGCTTACTACCGAGGCCATGGTCTGCGGGCTTGTGGAAGAGCCGGAGTAACCATGGACAAAAGAATACTGAAGCGGCACAAGCGCGAGGTTTCACGCGCGAAAGCACGGGTTCGACTGTCGGAGCCCGACTTGAGAACGCCGGAACAGGTAAGGGCAGCACGCGAGGCGAGCCGCCCGGACTCCGGCCGGCGCGACGGCCCGCAAGCTCACTACGGCACGCCGCTGGCGCGAAGCCATGCACGCCTGGCGGCCCACAGTACGGCGAAGGCCGATGCCTAGACGCGTGATGCGCGCGATCCGGACGCTATTCTCGACGCGCTGTCCCTATTGCAGATCCATCGAGTTCAGATGCGTGGGGGTCCGGAACACCATTGAGGGAGCATTTCACTGGATCCTTCAGCCCTATCGGTGCTCTCTTTGCGGTCACCACTTCTTTTTGTTCCGGTGGCAATCGCCCCTGAGCGGGACGACGTAGCGCTCTGATCGCCAAGTCCGCTCCCTTACGGTCGCGGTTCGGTGCTGGACGGGTCCGCTCCCTTACGGTCGCGGTTCGGTGCTGGAATGGAACCGCGCACGTCAGCCGACGGCCTAGAAGCGATCAGGAAGCGCCGTCCGTAGTCTTCGCCTCTTCGCGCAACGCGGCGATCCGGTTCTGCAGCGTCCGCAGGCTGATCCCCAACATCTCGGCGGCGCGCTTCCGATTGCCTCCGACGTGCTCGAGAGTAAGTTTGATGTATGCCGCCTCGAGTTTTATAAGTGGCTGACCCGGCGGCAGCATGATAGGACCCTCGTAGGCGGGCGATAACCGGGCTTGCCGGTTGGGACTTACAGCGAAAGCGGGCGAAGGAAGGTTCGTCAGCCGGATCAAACCTTCGCCGGCCATGATGGTGGCGCGCTCCAGGACATTTCGTAACTCCCGCACATTCCCAGGCCAATCATACCCCTGGAACAGTTCGAGCACTTCGGAATCGATCCCCGCGACGCGCGTACCGTGCTTCTTATTCAGATTGAGCAGCATGACATCGGCGATCGGCGGAATATCTTCCTTATGCTCGCGCAGCGGCGGAATCTGGATCTGGAAGACGCTCAACCGGTAGTAAAGCTCTTCGCGCAGATGCGTTCCGAGGTCCTGGCTTGTCGCGGCGAGTATCCGCGCGTCCACAGGGATTTCGTGCTTGCCGCCGAGACGCCGCACTCGCAAGTCCTCGAGAACGCGCAGCAGTTTCGGTTGCGTGGATTGCGGCATCTCGCCGATCTCGTCGAGAAGCAGAGTGCCCCCGTGTGCCTGCTCGAAGCAGCCGGCTGAGCGCTCCATAGCGCC
>DATNLV010000826.1:0-19736 GCA_035602665.1 Bryobacteraceae bacterium
GCCGGTGTCGAGGTTCACCAGCGGGTGGCCGCCAATGCGGTCCAAGATGTCGTCGCCCAGCACCACGGCCACCTTCAGCTCCGGCGCGAGCCGGCGAACTTCGCGCGCGCACGCCAGCGGATTCACCCCGCCCGCGTTGGCGATGGCCTTGATGTTCCGCTCCCGCAACCGGCCCGCGAGTCGCGCCACGAGCGGAGGGAAATCGCGAGCGTACCCCAGCGCCGGGTCTTTGTGCTTCTGCTTTTGCAGGATCGACATGGTGACCTCGGCCAGATAGTCGAGCGTCAGATAGTCGATGGGGCCCTGCTCGACCAGGCGCACCGGCGCCTCGAGCCAGTCGCCCCAGAATCCCTGCCCATTGGCGATGCGAATCATAGGTTCCCAGCTGTCAGCTATCAGCTCTCCAATACTAAATGCTCGCGATGCCTGGCGTACGCGGCGATTTCAAGCGCGAAGCTCAGCGCCTCGCGCGACCGCCGCGGGTCGATGACGGCATCGGCGTGCCCGCGCGCGGCGCCGTAGAGCGCGTCCAGCCACCGTTCGTAATCGGCGCGCGTGTTCTCCTTCGCCTGCTGCAATTCCTCCGACGGCGGCTGCCCCGCGAACAGCGCCTGCACCGCGGCGTCGCCCTCCATGACGCCGATCCGCGCCGTCGGCCAACTGAACGTGAACGTCGGGTCGAACCCCTGCCCCGCCATGGCGTAGTAGCCCGCCCCGCTGGCGTGGTTGAGCGTCAGCACGATCTTGGGGACCGTGGCGCAAGCCATCGCCTCCACCATCTCCGCTCCGGCGCGTATGATGCCGCCCGCTTCGGCCTCCATGCCCACCATGAAACCGGAGACGTCCTGCAAGTAGATCAACGGCAGCCCCTGCCGCTCCACCATCTCGACGAAATACGCCGCCTTCCGCGCCGACTCCATGTAGATGATGCCGCCTACGCGCGGCCCCTCGGGCGTCTTGAGAAACCCGCGGCGGTTGGCCATCAGACCGACGGGCCGCCCGGCCAGCCGGGTCGAGGCGCACAGCAACTCCGGCGCGTACTCCGGCTGGAACTCCAGGAAGTCGCCGGCGTCGAAGATCCGGTCGATGATCTCCTGAACGTCGTAAGGCAGCCGATGATTCGCGGGCAGGATCTCGTACAGTCCCTCGGCCGTCTGCGCGGGCTCCATCGCGCGCGGAGCCTCGGGCGCAGGCGCCAGTTCGCGGAATTTCTGCCGGATCATGTCAAGGCAGGCGCGGTCATCGGCGGCCTTGTAGTGCGCCACGCCGCTCGATACCGTGTGCATGCCGGCGCCCCCGAGCGATTCGGCGTCCACCACCTCGCCCGTCGCGCCCTTGACCAGGTTCGGCCCGCCCAGTCCCATGAAGCTGGTCCCTTCGACCATGATGATGGAATCCGAAAGCGCGGGCAGGTACGCGCCGCCGGCGATGCACGGCCCCATGACCGCCGCAATCTGCGGCACGCGCAGCTTCCGCCGCATCAGCGAGTTGTAGTAAAAGATGCGCGCGGCGCCGTACTGGCCGGGGAAAATGCCGTCCTGAAGCGGCAGGTTCACCCCCGCCGAATCCACCAGGTAGACGATCGGCACGCGGTTGCGCATGGCGATTTCCTGCGCGCGCAGGATCTTGGTGATGGTCTCGGGCCACCACGCGCCAGCCTTCACCGTGGCGTCGTTGGCCACCACCACCGCGGGCCGGCCTTCGATCCTGCCGACGCCTGTGACCACGCCCGCCGCCGGCGCCTGGCCGTCGTAAAGGTCGTAGGCTACCAGCAGCCCGATTTCGAGAAACGGAGCGCCCGGATCGAGCAGGGCAGCCAGCCGCTCGCGCGCGGTGAGCTTCCCGTCCCGATGCTGTTTCTCGATCTTCTTGAGTCCGCCGCCCGCGCGCAGCCGCTGCTCGATGTCACTGAGGCGTTCCAGCAGCCGGCGCATGTGGGAAGCGTTCTGAGCAACTTGTGCCGCGCCAGGAGCAGGTTTCATGAGCTGAGTGACGGCTGCTTTCAGGATACAGCGGCAAGGAGTAAGCGAGACGAGCCCGGCCTCCTGTTGGGGGAGCTTCTTGCCAGGGCCGCTTGGGGGAGCCTTGGACGAGATAACAAAACGAAGCCAACAAGTCCTGCGTTTTCAACACGCGCCTTCACGTTGCAGCGTAATTTGGACAGCAGCTGTTCTTCGTGCAATTCTCTGTTTTCACCGCGGGCCCACCCCGCCGCGAGACCAAAGCGCGTTTGGCGCGGAAACTCCGGCATCCGAGTGGAGCATAGCGCGGGCGGGCGGAGCGAGGAGGGGCGGCGGGCTGCAAAGGGTTGAGAAGGTGGGGAAGAATGCTTCGTGAGATTGGTGACTGCCCAGGTGGAGGCGTTGGGCAGCGACTGGGGACGGCCGCGGCGCGTTGCGGGCAGCGGTGAGCCATGAGCATCGATGACCCAAAGGTGGTTGACAAAAGTTGACGCTTTCGTGGCCCTCGAAGCGCGCCTCGCCGTGCGCTCAACATCAAGCGGCAAGCGCTCGGACCGCGCGCAGGGACTCTTTGGCGGCCGCGCCGGCGAGCGGGGCGGGCGCTGCCTGACGATGGTCGCGCCGGTGCTAGAGCGACCTGGCACACCTGCTCATGCGCCCCTACTGGCTGCCCGGGGCTTCGGCGCGCTGCCTTACGCGAGGAATCAGCCGGCGGTCGCCGAAGCCCGAGAAGAGGAAAGAGTTCCGCGTTCAGCAGGGCGGCCTCTTGCGCAGAGCGAGGTACGCCAGCGCGACCAGCCCGGCGCCCCCGAGAGGGACCGTGGAAGGTTCCGGAGTGGGCTGCGGCCCGTGGTCCTGGAACTCTGGCCCTGCCAAGATCTGGGCAGGCAAGCCGGTCCCAAGCGAGAAGGTCTTATAGACGAATGCGAGGTCGGCGGACTTGCCGGCGCTTTGATCCTCATAGAACTTAGCCCATTTGAGCACGTCGGGGTCGGTGGGGTTGTTCGCGTCGCTGGACGCCTCCACCTGTCCGGCGGAAAACCCATCTCCTCCGTCCACGGCGATGTCCCAAATCGCAAGCTGAATCCCCGCCCCTTGCGAGGGTGAAGCCACCCAATCCTCTTTCTCGAGGGTTGACAAGAACGATACGTTCTGCGTCGGAAGCAGAGCATTGTCGATCAGCCAGGACACCCTGTTGAGATCGCGGCCGGGCACCCCACTGGGTGTCACAATACCGGTGCCGTACGTTTGGCCGACTGTCATGTTGGTGTACAGGTCCACGCAGAGCGTGTCCCGATAGTAGTCGCTGCCATTGGCGTTGAGATCAAGCAAGACCACACCGGCATAGTATGCCTGGGTGGCGCCGCCATCGGCACCGTGCTCGTTGAACCAGACGTTGTACTCGCCGCGCGCGGGGTCCACAGTGGCGACAAGCGTAGTCGCCGCGGACAGTCCGCACGCCAGCAGCACGAGGATGGTAAGTCGACTGATCATTAGAACTCTGCCTCCGCATAGATGGTCGCGGTCCGTGTTGGAGGATCGCAGGCATTACCGTTCTGCCTGCGGTGTTGATCGGCAGTCTAGGGGTAAAACCTTAGAGGCTGGAGTACCAATTTAGTGTCGATTCTGCCGGCTCCTGGCCCACCACTCGAGCCCGCGACACCCGCCTCGGCCGGACCGTCGCCCTCAAGATCTCCAAGGAAAGGTTCAGCGAGCGTTTCGCGCGCGAGGCCCGAGCCGGGCCGAGCTACCTCAGGAGCTGGGTGACGGCTGCTTTCAGGATGCAGCCGAAAGGAGTAAGTGCAAGGGGCCGGGGAGCGCGGGCCCGCGGGCGCCGTTACCCAGGATCTACTTCTGAGGACGTGCGAGCCGATCGCCGAAATCGTTAGGTCCGGGACGAAAAGACACACGGGACAGGCCGCGGATGGGACGGAAGTGCTTAGCGTTTCCCGTGCAAAGAGAAAGACCAGACTCCATGGCTGTGGCCGCGATCAGGGCATCAGCGAGCTGAATGTCGTGGGCGAGAGCGTGCTCTTCGATGAGGGCGGCGGCTGCTGCACCGATGGATTCGGAAAGCGGAAGGATTCGGAATTGGAGTTGGCGGAGCGACTGCCGGATCAGGCGCGCCTCCGTCTTTGATCGGGCGCCCTGAAGAAGTTCCATGAGGGAGACGATGGACAGGGCGCGATCCGGTGCGGCGTCGATGGCGCGGGCTGCGCTCCGGCTGCCGCGAGACGCCCAGATCAGAACGTCGGTATCGAAGATCATTTCGACCTTCGCACACGCGGTTGCTTCCCGATGCTGCTTTGACCGGGAGCCCAGCGGGGAAGGCGCAAGTTGCGAAGATAGGAAGCCGGATCGCCCATATCCTCGCGGTCTTTCCAGAGGCCAAACAGTGGCTGATCCTTGGTCTTAGGCGCGCTGCCGGGTAGCCCCGGCACAATCGGCGTCAACTTGGCCCTTTCCTCTCCGCGATAGAGGACCGTGACCGTTTCCCCGCGGTCGATGGCGCGCAGCACGTGCTTCATGTTGTAGCGAAGATCGACTATGGTCGCGTTCATGGAATGTCTCTATACAAGTATACATTTAGACTGTGCTCGCGCGCGGTCAGCTTCCCGTCCCGATGCTGTTTCTCAATCTTCTTGAGCCCGCCGCCCGCGCGCAACCGCTGCTCGATCTCGCTGAGGCGTTCCAGAAGCCGGCGCATGTGAGAGGCGTTCTGAGCAACTTGTGCCGCGCCAGGAGCAGGTTTCATGAGATGAGTGCCTCATCGACGTTCCGGTCCACGGCGCAACACCCACGATCGATTCCTGCATCCACCTGTGGCGCAGCCGCATCTACTCGGGCATTGCGGCCTTGCCGCAGGTCTGCCCGCTCCACAGGCCGGGTGTGGGCGGGCCAAGTGTGCGCCGCCGGCCGCCTGCCGGCGCGGCCCGCAACCTTCCATGATGCGAGGATCCCATGCCGGCTTTGGACGGCTCGAAGGCAATCCTGGCGGCAAGCGCAGGCTATCATGCGGGCGACTGGGCCGACGTGGAGGCCCAAGGCAGCCTGGATTTTGAGGCGGTCGCCGATTTCTCCCGCGGAATCGATCTGCAAATCGGCGCCGAAGCGCTGGTCCAGCTGGACGGCTCCATCCGCCAGTACCTGGCTGCGGACCTCGCGGGCCAGGCGAACGCCGCGGCGCGGGTGCAGGCGCAGGTGCAGGTCCCGCTCGATCTATTCAACGAAGCGGGCGTGGCGATCCGTCTCCAGGCCGTTGCGGAGGCGGCCGCGAGCGCCACCCTGGCGATCGGCCTGGACGCGGGGGATTTCCTTCAGCTGGCCGGCTCGGACCCCCATCTGGGCGGCGTGCCACTCGAGTTGCTGAAGGCATTCCTGGCCGAGTTCACCATCCAGGGCGGCGTCATGGCGAAGGCGGCCGCATCCGCGATGGCCTACGCGAACCTGGCGCTCACGGGCCGCCTGGTCGCGAACGGAACCGACAAGCCGGGCTTTACGGTCGCCGGGGAAGCGGGGGTCGGATTGGAGGCCGGCGCGGGCTTTCGCGTGCTCGCGCGGTTCGGCGTGGACGACCCGAGGCGCTGGCTCCGCCGCAGCGTCGACATTGCGGTGGACGGGTCGATCGCGGCGGTTGCGCCGGAGTTGCCCGGGCCAGCCTCCGTAGTCCTCCGCCAGTGCCGCGTTCCAGTGAAGATCGCGTTGCGCACCGCGTTCGAGGTAGGCGAAGCGCTGGCGGCCAACCAGGGGGCCTTCTCGCCCGATGACGGACCCCGTCTCGCCTTGCGCTGCGTGCAAGCGGGACTCGAAGAGATCCAGAGGCACGTGCTGGAGAGCGCCGTCGCGTTCGCGCTGTCGGAGATTCGCGCCGTCTTGCGCGCCCTGGGAGCGGCGAACCCGCAGCGCTGGCAGGCAGCACACCCGCAGAGGCAACAGGTGGCCGACCGTCTCCACGCGCTCCCCGATTACCCTTTCGAGGTGGACGCGGCCGGGTTAGCGTACTGGCTCGGCCTGATCGACGACGTAACGCAGCTCGCGCAGGCGGTAGCGCCGGGCAATGCGCTCGCCCCGGGGCTGCTTCGCCCGCTTTCCATCGTGTGGTGCGCCATCCAGCTTGTCTCGGTGGCGCTTCAGCGCATTTCAAGCGGGCAGGCCCGGTTGGCCATCATCGGCATGTCGCCCATCCAGACCGCGCCGGCGTTCGACGGCGACCTTCCCGCGCCGGCGGATTCGATCCGGAGCCACATCAACTCCACCCTAGGGCGGGCCGCGAGCGCCGCGATCGGGCAGTCCGACGCCGTGGCGTTCCTCATCGAGTGTCTGGTCAACGCGCTCGATCAACTCGATCCCAGCGTGTCGGACGCTCTACAGTTCGTAGCGGGAAGCAACGCTACCGGCCTGGCTGAAGGGTTGAGCCTGGTCCTGTCGAACATCGGCGCTTTCGCCACCGGAGGAGACGGCGATCCCAGCTCCACCGCGAGTCTCCAGGTCCTGCGTAGCGCGCTGGTGCAGTTCTTCAACGTCCAGGTGGATGCCACGTTGCGTCCGGCGCTCCTGGGTCTTTCAGGGGATTCGCGCGACGCGGCCTTGTTTGTCGACGAGGCGCTGATCGGTTCCTTGCGCGCCGTCACGGGGGATTTGTTCGACCGTCTGCTCGCATGGAGCCAGGGCGACGACATCTCCCAGCGCACCCTGCGCGAGTTCTGCTCCAACGTGATCATGACGCTGGCCGGGCGCAGCCTGGTGGTGGCCGGGGACGTGTTGTTGACAAAGGCGCTGGAGGCGATCCAGGCCGAACTGCGTGCTTTGGCGAATCACGTGGCCGACGCCAATGGCGTCGCCGCCGTTCTCTCGCAATTGACCGGCCTGGACCGCGACTTCGTCACCGAGGTGATCCAGGAGACGCTGCTGGTGGCCGCCGACGCTTTCCAGCCGATGCCAGCCGAAAAGCGCGCGCGCGTGCGGGAACTGCTCTACGAGATCATGGCCGCGGCGCAGGCGGCCGACCTCAGCGATCTCGCCAACGCCGGATTCGTGCCCGGCCTGGACTCGGCCCAGGAATTGGCGCTGCTGCTGGGGGACGAGATCGCGGGCAACTTCATTCGTTTCGTCCAAGCCCTCCTGCTTCGCGTAGGGGGTCTGATCCTGGACGACCTGCGCAAGCATATCGACGTTCTACAGCAGTCCGTCGAACGATGGCTACAGGGCCTCGCGCAACTGGCCGGCGACCTGGCGCAACGGCTGGCGCAACTGGCGGGAGAGATGGAGGCTCTGGGCCGCGACCTGGAGGACGCCACCGACCAACTCCTCGCGCGGCTCTCGGACCTGCTGGGGCGACTGGGTTCCGATTCCGGGAGCCGGGCGGCCCTACGGAGCGCAGTCAAAGATCTCGCCACGCAGGAAGCGCTCGGCGCCCTACGTTCGATCGGGATCTACCAGGCGCTTCCCGGGGAGCTTCGGGTCCTGGCGCGCGCCGAACTGGGCGCCGTGGTCGGGAGCGTCCTCAACACCGGTCTCTTCGATCCGGCGATCCAGGCGATCGCGACCCTGTCTGGCGCAACCGCCGGCTTTCTCAACGACGTCCGCGCCATCAATCCCGGCGACGATCTCGAGCAGGCGGTCCTCGATCTGTTTCTCGACCGGATCGAAGACGCCGTTCGGAACGCCTTCGGCGATCGCGACCCGAGCCTGACGCTGGCCATCGATTTCGCGGGGATTCATATTTCGCTCGGCAGCGTCGCCATCCCTCTTGCGGGCGTGATCTCGCAGATCCGCGGCGCGGTGCGAGGGCTGCAGGCGATTCAAGACCTCGCCCACGCAGTTGCCCAGGCGCTCGCGGACGTGTTTCTGAAAGAAGGAAAGTTGCGGGCCGCGGAGGAAGAGAACGACGTCGTGGAAACGCAGCAGGAGAGCGTGGCAGCGGGTCTGGCCCAGACGCGGCGGGGTCCGCCTGCGATCGAGATCCTGCAGCCCACGCCGGGAGCGGTGCTGGATGGCGTGGTTCATGTCGAAATCGCGCTGCACAACGTTGCGGTGTCTATCCTGGACGCGTCGCCGCCGGCGATCCAGCGCGTGTACCTGTGGATCAACCAGGATTCCGTCCCGCTCTCGAGCGCGCAGGCGACACCCCTGGCGCCGGCCAGCGCCAATGCGAATGCCGTTGCGGGCTTGCATCCGCGCAGCCTCCAGAAAGCGAAGCTGCTCGACTCGAGCGCCCGACAGAGCGTGGGAACGATCACGAAGGCGGGCGGCCGTACGCTGCCCGTTCAGCCGGGCTCTGACCTAGGTGCCAGCGTGGGCCGCCGGCTCAGGCCGTCCGAGCTGGCCGTCGCCCGCCAGACGGGCGATGAGGGCATCAGCCTTCAATTCGACGCGCCCGAGAGCCTGTTTCAGGACGGTATCAATACCATCGCGGTGGCTGTGTTGCCGGGGAGTCAGGCGCAGAGAGTCGAACAGGTGGCCGCCTTCCTGTGGCGGCGTCAGGGGAAGGCGGAGATCCCAGCTCCGGCACAACCCGTGTGGAACGTGGGGAAGCTGCCGCCGTCGCTGGCGGAGTTAGTCCGCACCAGGCCGAGCGCGTTTCCGGTGGCAGGTGGCGGCCAGCCGCTGGACAGTGGTGCGGGGCTGGCCTGGGCCTCCTCCGAGGACAAACACGGAACGGTGCACCAAGCCGGCTTTGCCACGGCGCGCGTCCGGCGGGCGGGACTGGGGGCGTCGATGAAACAGTTGAGCCAGCGCGCTTCTCAGTCCATCGAGGAGATCGGGCGGGTCCGGGCCGCCGTGAGCGGAGGCTTATTGAGACCAGCCGTCGCGGGCGCCGCGCCGCCCGCCCCAGGGGAGGGACCGTGGCCGAAGCCAGCCTGATCGATACGATTTTGCAGGACCTCAAGGACCTGTTGGTTCCGGAGCCCCCGGCCGACAGCCTCCAGGAATGGCAGGGCGGGCCGGAGTCCAACTGGCGCTGCAAAGACGTCGCGGTCGACGAATACATCGACTGCCTCCGCGCCCTGGAGGCGGGTCCGGCCGGGGCCGAAGGCCTGCCCGCCATGGTGCAACGGCTGCGGCGCCTCTACTTCAGCGTGTACACGTTCACCGAGCACGCGCCGTGCGGGAACAGCGCCTCCACCCGCCAGCCGAAGTTCGTCTCCGCCATGCTGGACGTGCTCACCACCCCCGTCACCAACTACGCCGCGCCCCCGCTGACCACGGCGCACCTCCCCCAGGCCCAACTCGACCGCCTCTTTGAAACAAGCGCAGTGGTTACGACGTTGGGATCCAAGATCGGGATGAGCCACCTGTGGGCCGTCGCGGACCTGGCGATCAACGGTTCCGATCCCGCCACTACCGGGGCGTCCGGCCTGGTCCCGCGGACGTCCGTGGCCGCTCTGGCCACTTGGCTGGGGGATCTTGCCAGCGCCGTGCTTGGCTACGAGCAGGACCTGCGCAAGAACCTCGTCGCCAACAATCAGAACACCAGACAAAACCGCATTCAGCTCATCGCGGGCTGGGCCAGCGGGAAGGCGGGGAAGGGCGACCTTCTGGGCGACTTCGACGGGATCGCCATCGGAAACCACATCGCCCGCCACAATCCCAACGCAT
The DNA here is from genome assembly GCA_035602665.1 of Bryobacteraceae bacterium. Taxonomy (GTDB): domain Bacteria; phylum Acidobacteriota; class Terriglobia; order Bryobacterales; family Bryobacteraceae; genus DASWZN01. The sequence continues at coordinate 9,561 of DATNLV010000826.1, forward strand.
TCACGCTATCGGCCTTCCTGCAAGACTACTACGACAACGAGGCCCTCTCCAACGACCTGGCGTCCCAACTAGGCAGGCCGAGCGCGGCCTACCGTTTTCACTACTTTTTGAAGTACGCAGACCCTGCCTTGCCCGCTTCGGGGCTGGATTCGGATCCGTTTGTGGCCGTCTTCGACAAGCTGGGGGCCTCGAACGCGATGCCCGGGCTTCTGGCGGCGGCGTGCGAAGACATGATGCTGGTCTACCGGGCGCGCGAGCTCTCGAAGGACCCAGTGAAATTCCTGTTCGACGGCTCGTTCGCGGCGGCCCGGCTGCCACTGGAGCAGCGCCTGGACAAGTACGATGGGCGCGACGCTTTCCACTGGTTATGCGACGACTTCTGCCGCTTCGTTGACCAGGGCGTCAGCGCGGGCGATGCGGTCTGGCCGTCGAACCCGTAAACGCACTGGCTCCCGGCAATCCGCCCACGACACCCGGACATGCTGGTCGCCGAGCCGCCCGCCTCGCGCCCCACTCCCCAGCCCTCCCAAGGCCATAGGCCTCCGTATATCCTTTGCTCTACAATTGTGAGTATCCATGCCACTAACCTCAGGCGCTGCCCTCGGGCCGTATGAGATCGTGTCTCTGATCGGCGAGGGCGGGATGGGAGAGGTCTATCGAGCGCGCGATACGCGCCTCGGCCGGACCGTCGCCCTCAAGATCTCAAAGGAAAAATTCAGCGAGCGTTTCGCGCGCGAGGCCCGCGCCATCGCCGCCCTGAATCATCCCCACATCTGCACCCTCTACGACGTCGGGCCGAGCTACCTGGTCATCGAATACCTCGAAGGCGAGACGCTCGACGCGCGCCTCAAGAAGGGCCCGTTGCCGATCGACAAGGCCCTCCCCATCGCCATCCAGATCGCCGAGGCGCTGGCCGCCGCCCACCGCAAGAACATCGTTCATCGCGACCTCAAGCCCGCCAACATCATGCTCACGAAATCCGGCCCGAAGCTTCTCGACTTCGGACTGGCGAAGAACTCGGCAACGCTCGATGCGGGCATGACCGCCGCGGCCACGCAGGAAGGCCTGATCGCGGGAACCATCCAGTACATGTCGCCGGAGCAACTGGAAGGAAAAGAGGTGGACGGCCGCACCGACATCTTCGCCTTTGGCTGCGTGCTCTACGAAATGATGACCGGGAAACCGGCGTTCACCGGCGATAGCGCGGCCAGCCTGATCGGCGCGATCATGACTGCCGAGCCCGCGCCCCTCGCGGCGGTTGCGCCCGCGACCCCCGCCGCGATCGATCGCGTGGTCCGCCGCTGCCTCGCCAAGGATCCCGACGCCCGCTGGCAATGCGCCGGTGACCTTGCGGCCGAACTGCAATCCATCGCCGCCGCCCCGCTCGAGCCCGCCGCGACGGCGCAACCGGTTCCCACGCGCCGCCTCAGCCCGCTTCTGGCCATTCCCGTGTTGGCCGGCCTCCTGGTGGTGATCTTCGGCGTCTGGTGGTGGCCCCGGCAGCAGGCGGCCGAGCGCTGGTCCGGCGTGCTGCTGGGCGGCCCCAGCATGGCCATCGCGCCGCGCGTGTCGCCCGATGGCCGCCTGGTCGCCTTCGCCGCGCTGGTCGACGGCATCACTCAAGTCGCCGTCATGAAGCCCGAGACCGGCAACTGGACGGTGCTGACCCACGCCCGCGACGTCGGCCTGGTGGACTCGGTTGCCTGGTCGCCCGATGGCAGTCGCATTTATTTCGATCGCGTCTGGGACTCGCCACACGGCATTTACAGCGTGCCCCTGTTCGGCGGCGAACCGCGCCAGGTCCTCGACGCCGCGGCCGATCCCGAGCCTCTGCCCGATGGCAGCCTCATCGTCCTTCGCATCAACGCCGACCACCAGGTCCAGCTCCACCACTTCTGGCCGGACTCAGGCCGCCTGGAGCCGCTCGCGGCCGCGCTGATGCAGTACGAAGTGGGCGGCTGCGTCCGCCCCTTCCCGGACGGCAAGGAGGTCGCCTTCTACGGCCGGCCTCTGGCGGGCGGCGACCCGCACCTCTACGCGCTCGACCTGGCCACCAACAAGATCCGCAAGCTCGCGCCCGGCCTCGAGCTGCGCCGCGTGATGGGGCCGCGCTTTCCGGTCGCGGTCACGCGCGACGGCCGCTCCGTCATCATCGATGTCATGGCCGGCAGCCTGCACCGCATCACCACCGTCCCCCGCGACGGCCGCGCCGGCGAGTCGCTGCTCCTCACCACCACCGCCACGCCCTGGAACATCGATGCATCCGCCGATGGCAGCCTCTACATGGATCAGATGGACCGCCCCGTGGACATCCTCCGCTTCCCCGTCACCGGTGGAGTTCCCGAGCGCATCTCCGGTTCGTTCCACGAGGGGATGCGCGGCATCGTTCCGCTGCCCAACGGCGGAGTGGTGGCGCCCGGACCGGCCGGCGCCCGCGAGAGCCTCCTGCTGGTCGAGCCCGGTCAGGACTCCACTCCGCTGCTCGAAACGGCCGACCAGACTCAGCCCCCGGTCGCCCTCGGCGGTCCCGATCAGGTTGTCCTCACGCTGCGCACCGCGGCGGGACTCGAGATCGGCGTGGCGTCGGTGAGCGCCCGCAGGCTAGTGAAAAGGGTTCGGATTCCCGAAGAGTCCATCCAGAGCGTGGCCCTCTCGGCCGACGGCAAGGAAGCGTACTATGCCGCCGCCGGCAACATCTTTGCCATCGCCTTCGACGGAGGCAAGCCGCGCACGGTGTGCCCGGGCGACTCACTGGCCATGTACCCGGGTGGCCAAGAGATGCTTGTGCAACTGGTCGATAAGGACGGCACCCGCCTGGAGCGCGTCTCCCTGAAGGGCGGCCCCACCGTGAAGGTGCCCGCCCGCATCGCCGTCAGCGGCGAGCCGCTAGCGCCGAACGCGGTCGGTCCCGACGGCCGCATCGCGCTGTCGCTGGCCGCGTCGGACTCCTGGTTTTACCCGCCCGGCGTGCTCGACACCTCTACCGGCGCCGTAACCCGCATTCCGGTCCTGCAGACCGCCGACTACTTCGTGGTTGGCTGGGGCGGAGACGGCCGCCTGGTCGCCATGGCCATGGAAGCCCGCTGCGCCATCTGGCGCTTCCTGCCCAAATAAACGCCGGCCGTCGGAACACTCCGCAAAATGGGGACTGGACCCTGTACCCGATTTTGCCCTCGACGAACTCGACCTACTGCGGCCGCCACGTCATCTCAATTCGCACCGGTATATCGTTCTTAACCGGGACCGCGAGCAGCGATGGCGGGTCGATCTTGAAATCCGTCAGCGTCGCGGGAATCGTCCCCGAGATCCGGATCTGGTTCCCTTGCGTCGCCAGTTGGAACGGAACCTGCTTGAACTGCGCCGTCTGGCCGGCAAACTGGACCTCCAGATCGGCATGGATCGTCGCCTGCGCGGATGCCGTTTCGGGCAATCGGGTACGCACGGTCACCATCGGGAATTGCGCGCCGCGCGTCACTTGAATCATGTGCAGATCGCGGTTGCTGTCCCCCGAATCGAACGACTTCACCGGTACGGCGATCAGAAAATCGCATTGTCCGGCGTGACAGACGCCCTTGCCTCGCGCCGCATGGCTGACGCCCTCGGACTGATGCAGCGGGTGAGACACGTGATAGGTGAGAGTGGATTGTTCGAGAACCCACTGGCGGTCCGCTTGCGCGAGAGCGAGCAGCGGCAGAAAGGAGATGGCCACGAGCAGTCGCTTGTTCATAAGCCCCGCCTAGAACTTAACGGACACGGACACCACCGCCAGCCCGAACGCCGCGTAGGTAACGGTAGCCACCGCCCCATGCGCCTTCGCGATTCCATGAACCTTCTCCCCTTTGTACTCCTGGCTGAAAGCCATTGCCCCCAGGATGGGTGTGAGGATCATCCCCGGGCCGTGAATCCAGGCCAGGGCTTTGTGCAGGCGGATCGGGCCGCGCGTCGGCGTTCCTGGAATCCTGGGCGCGCGGATGGCGTAGTAAGCGGTCATGAAGTACATGTCCGCCGTCAACGCGCCCAATCCTCCGTGCACATCGCGCCAGGTTGCGGTGCTGTGCCTGCCGCCGGCCATGCTGGATGTGACGATCGTCGCCACCAGAGGGGCCAGCGTGATCAAGCCGAACCGTTGATGCATCTTGAGCATGTGCGTCCGTCGATCGAGTCTGGCCTGATCCTGGGCGCTTCCCTGGGTCTGCTCCGGAGGGAAGCCCAGATCGCCCAACGAGGGTGGTGGCGCCACGTTAGTGGAGGCGGCCTCCAAAGCCAGGTCCAGCGTCTGCCTGGCCTCCGCAGCGAGCGTCACCTTGGCCACTTTGGTGCCGACCCCTTCAGCCGACACGGAGACCTCGTAGTCCCCCGGAGCGAGGTTCGGCAGGCTGTAGATGCCGGAAGAATTCGCCTGGGTCTCGGTGGATTGCCCCGTGGCCACATTCTTGACGGAGACTTTGGCGTTGGGAACCACGGATCCCGAAGGGCCGGTGATGGTGCCCGACAATCCGGCGCCACCGTCCTGCGCCCGCAGCGGGCGCGAAATCGCGAGAGAAAGCACTAGAATCCCAACCGACAGCCTAGACGCCTGCAGAGTCATCTGACGTAGACCTCCTTCAGCATTCGGAAGCTGCGCGACGGCCCCACGCGGACCGCGCGTCGGGCCAGATCTGCCCCTCCTTTCTCTGAGTGTTGCACTACCGACGGGCCGCGGCGCGTTTGGGTTTCTCCCGTCCAGCAGACCGCCGGCTGCTTCGTGGTTGGCTGGGGCGGGGGCGGGCGCCCGGTCGCCATGGCCATGGAAGCCCGCCAAAGTGGCCCGGGCTCTCCGGCTAGGCCGTCGCGACCAGGTTCGATTGCAACTCGGGGATTTCGATCTCGATGCGCGTCCCCTGGCCCGGCTTGCTGTCGATCCACATCTTGTAGTCGCTGCCGAACAGGACTTTCAGCCGCTCGTTTACGTTGCTGACGCCGACGCCCCGCTCGCGCAGCGTGGCCAGCTTGACCTCGGGGATTCCCACGCCGTCGTCTTCCACCAGCAGGCGCAACCGGCCGTCCTTGAGGCTGCTGCGGAAGCGCACCATCCCGCCATCCACCTTGCTGCTCAGGCCGTGCTTGACCGAGTTCTCGATCAACGGCTGTAGCAGCATGCTCGGCACCAGCCGGTCGAGCGTCGCCGGGTCGGCGTCCTTCTCGAAGCGCAGCTTCTCGCCGAAGCGGATGACCTCGATCGAGAGGTAGTCGCTGATGAACTCCAGCTCCTCCCCGAGCGAGGTGAAGTTCTCGTGCTTGCGCAGCAGTCGCCGCAGGATGTTCGAGAGCTTGTAGACCACGGCCCGCGCCTGCTGCGGGTTGGTGCGGATCAGCGACGAGACCGAGTTCAGCGTGTTGAACAGGAAGTGCGGGTTGATCTGGTGGCTGAGGGCGTCCATGCGCGCCTGCAGCAGCAGCCGCCGCTGCTCTTCGAGCTTGAGCTCGTTGCGCGCGCTGCTCCAGATCTTCAGCGGCAGGCTGACCGCGAACAGCGCGGTGGCATAGGTGGCGAGGATGGCCAGCCAGTGCGGGTCCGGCCAGTCCGGCCAGATGGCGAACAAACGGCGGGGACGGAAGTGGTGCAGCCCCTGGCGGAGCGCCTCGGCGCCCACGATGGCGGCCAGAAACACGATCTGGTAGGCGGCGCGCCAGCGTTCGGGACGGCGCGAAAACATGCGGTAGACGCTGAGGTCGATAATGGGCGAAAAGCGCCAGACTTCCTCCGGCGCGGCGGCGTAGTTCCGCAGCAGGCCGCCCAGCGCGCCGACGCCGGCCAGAAGCGGCATCGTGAACAGCTCGTGGCCGAACATGGCGGGAACCGAAATCAGGACTCCCGAGAGCAGGCCGGAGACATAACCGCCCACCAGGCCCGCCAGCAGGCTGCCCTCGAGTCCCAGGTCAACCGCCCGGTAGGATGGCGCCACCAGCCGGATAAAAACGCCCGTCCCGAAGATACCGGCGAAGCACAGCGCCAGCACGAAGCGCTGGTTGATGGTGCGCTCCTCGCGGAGCAGCATGGTCTTGAAGCGTCCGACGCGGACCAGGATGCTGGCCAGCGACGCCACCGCGCACAGGCGCAACAACAGGACCATCAAGTATTCTTGGCGCATCGCTCTGGGCTCTCCGCCGGGCGGGCGTTGGCCGCACCGAACCGCACGCGTAAGCAAGCGGGCCGGTAGAGCTTCGCGAAGGTCCGCTCCCTCACGGTCGCGGTTCCGTGCTGCGCGCCGGTCACTCTGGTGTCCATTATAATGAATGAATCGGAGCACGCCGGCGACTGGAGGTGTGGTGTCCCCCTGCCGCCCGCTTCGAAAGGATTATGTCACACAACGGGAACGAGTCCGGGTTCCATGAGGTGGCCGAGGCCGATTTTCCCACGCGCTTCGGGCATTTCCGGATCCACGGATTTGAGGGCCGGTACTCGGGCGAACTCGAAGAGGCGGTCGTTCTGAAGATGGGCAACGTCTCTTCCGGCGAGCCGCCGCTGGTCCGCATTCACTCGCAGTGCCTGACCGGCGACGTCTTCCACAGCCTGCGCTGCGATTGCCGCGCCCAGCTCGAACTGTCGCTCGATCTCATCGCGGCCGAGGGCCGGGGCCTGCTGATTTACGAGCACCAGGAGGGCCGCGGCATCGGCCTGTCCAACAAGCTCCGGGCCTACCAGCTCCAGGACGCCGGCGCCGATACGGTCGAAGCCAACCTGCGCCTGGGGTTCAAGGCCGACCATCGCGACTACGAGTTGCCCGCCGATATCCTGCATCACTTCGGAGTGACCGCCGTCCGGCTGCTCTCGAACAACCCCGACAAGATCGCCGCGCTCGAAGCCGCGGGCATCCGCATCGCCGAACGCGTGCCCTGCGAAGTCGCCCCGGGCGCTTCTTCGGCGCATTACCTTCGAACGAAGAAGGAAAAGCTGGGGCATCTGCTGGATCTGTAGAGCGTTACCGAGCCGCGACCGCAACGGAGCGCGCCAAAGTACCTCAAACACCGCTCCCTTGCGGTCGCGGCTCGGGAAGGCTCCCATTGACTTCGGGTGTCGCCCTTCTCATGATAAGGAAGACTGTCGATTATGAGAATTGCCGTTCTAGGCGCGATCGTTTTCTCCTTGTGCGCGGCCGGCCAGGACTCGCACCAGGGGACTGCTCCGGCGCCGCAGCCGGCCATTCCGGTGTACACGCGCTTCATCCGCATCTCGATGACCGGGACGCTGTCTTCGAGCGTGGTCAGCCGGGAGGACACCACCACGGCCGAGATTGGGAAAGCGGACAACGGGGCCAACACGGTGCAGGGCGAGCGGCTGTACGACTCCAACGAGCTTTCCACGCCGAGGCGCGGGGCGTTGATCGTGGAGGCTCCGATGAGCGCGCTGACGTTCGTGATCGAGAAGGGCAACTACATGGCGCGCGTCCGGGTCACCGCAACGGCTATTAACGGGCACGGAAAGGCGGTCTGGAGCCAACAGAAGGAACTCACCATCAGCGGCAAGCAGAGCAAACTCCAGGCCAGGCGCCAGGGTAGCCTTTACTTCGTGCGCGCGGTCACGCTTCCCGGCGGCTCGGGCTACTGGGTGGAAGGCAAGGTGGAGGACCTCGAAGCGAACGTCACCGGCACGGCCCGGAATCCCCTCAAGACCGGCGCGGGTGCGCCCGGCATCAATGCCAGCGATGCGATGTTCGTGCGTCGACTCGACGAATCGACAGACAAGTTCGAAGCCGACCAGGTGTTCAGCTACGAAGGCAATGCCTTTTCACCGATCCTCGATCCGGTCTTTCCCGCCGGCAGAAAGTTTGGCATGCAGGTGTTCTTCGTCATTTATCCCGACCTCAGGGGCGCACAGCCGGAAATGAGCCTGGAACTGCTGCGCGCCGGGCGGGCGATCGCCAAGGGGGCGCTGCCGTTCAAGCACAAACTGAATGACCTGGCCCTCGACGGCAGGGCGACCGGCTTCAGTGCTACCGAGCGCGCGCACGAGTTTCCCTACCTGGCGGACATGAAGTTCAGCCAACTCCCCGCGGGGGACTACGAAGCGGTCATCACGGTCAGCCAGGGCCGCAGCACCCTCGCGCGCAGTGTGCCGTTCCAGGTGGCCGGCACTCCGCCGCCGGCCAGGTAGGGTACTGGGGGCAGGCTTTCGGCCGGGTCATCCGCGCGATCCGGTGCTGCCCTTGGCCGCCTTTCGGGTCGGTTAACAAAGTAACCCATTGACACCGCGCGTCGTCCTTCCCATGATAAGGAGTATATGACCATGAGAACTTCTGAGCGTTTTTACCTAATTGCCGCCTTGGGCGTCGCTTTTTGTTTCTCCGCCGCCGGACAGAAAGCGGACGACCAGGGGGTGTCGCTGGGGAACCAGAGCGCGATGCCGGTGTTCGCGCGGTTCCTCCGGACATCGATGTCCGGAACGCTGTCTTCGAGCTCGGCGAGCGGCTTCCAGGACAACGCGACCGGCGCCATCGGGACCGGGAGAAGCAGTGTGGATGGAGGGCGCATCGCCTCGAACACGACCACGGGCCCGATGCACGGCATGGTGTTGGTAGAAGTTCCGCTGAGCGCGCTCAAGTTCGATACGGACGGGGGCAAGTACGGGGCCCGGGCCAAGGTCAAGGTGTGGGTTCACGATTCGGACGGCAAAGTTGTCTTCACCGCCGAAAAGGAAATCGGCGTTAAGGGAAAAGAAAAGCAGCTCGAAGCGCGGCGCCAGGGCAGCCTTTTCTTCGTGCGGGGCCTTACTCTCCTCGGCGGCTCCGAATACACGGTGGAAGCTCAAGTGGAAGACCTGCAGGCGCAACAGACGGGAGCAACTCAGAATCCGATCGTGCCAGCCGCAGGCGCGCCCGGCCTCAATGCCAGCGATGCGATGTTCGTGCGGAAACTGGACAACGCGGTGGACTCGTTCGAGGCCGATCAGAACATCAGCGTCGAAGGCCAAGGTCTGGCGCCGATTCTCGATCCGGTATTCCCGGCCGGAAGGAAGTTCGGCATGCAGTTGTTCTTCGTGCTCTATCCCGACATCGACGGCGGCCAGCCGGAGATGAGCTTGCAGTTGGTCTCCAATGGGAGGATGGAGGCCCAGGGGCCACTGCCGTTCAAACACAACGTGCACGAAAGGGCCTTCGAAGGGAAGACTAACCCTAGCGCCCCTTCCGGGGCTGGACAGCTAGGAAACGGCGGGCTTCTCAATACCGCCAGCCAGCACGAGCGCGAGTTCCCCTATCTTGCCGACATGCAGTTTTCCCAGCTCCCCGAAGGCGACTACCAGGCGGTGATAAAGATCCGGCAGGGCGGCCGCATCATCACGCGCGAGGTGCCGTTCAAGGTGGCCGGCACTCCGCCGCCGCCAGCCAAGTAAGGAACTGGCGGCCGCGTCACTGGGTGACGAACGGCCCGCCGCTTTGGCCGAGAGCGGTGAGGAAATCCTCTTTGCGCGTCTCGGCCGCGGCCACGGCGGCGCGGGTGGCGAAGAGGTAGCAGACCGCTCCCGCCAGCGCGTCGACAGCCAGGATCTCGTAGAACAGGGGGCGGCTGTCGAAGTACCAGGCGGCCACATACGCCAGGAACACCGGCGCCACCATCACCGGGAACAGCAGCAGCATATAGACCTGGAACCGCCCTGCGGATGAGCGGCCATAGGAGTGCTCCGGATTCACCGGCCGCGCCTGGTAGACCGAGCTGAGGTTGCCCACGCTCAGGAAGTAGAGCGAAAAAACCAGCGTGACCAGGATCGCCTGCACGATGTTCTCGAGGGGCAGCGGGACGCGCAGGAGCGCGCACACCAGCAGAATCAGCGCGATCTCCAGCACAACAAAGGTCATTCCCGCCAGATTCTTGGCCCGTAAGACCAGCCAGAACGGCGGCGGCGCGGAGAAGTAAAGCTGGGCGGCCGAGCGGTCGAAACCGAACTGGTTCCAGAACGCCACCTCGGCCAGCAGGATCATGGCGTAGCCGCTGACCACCACCGGGTAGCTGAGGCGCCCGGGCACGGAGTGGCCGCCGTGCATGAGCGGCCACCAGAGGATGGCGCCGAAGGAGAAACCCATCAGGAAGACCACGCGGAATCGCGGCGAACGGGCCAGCGTCTTGAGCTCCTTCTCGACCAGCGCCGCCAGCGGATCGCGAAACAGGGCCGCGGGCCAGCCGTAGAGCCGGTCGGTGAAG
>DATNLV010000833.1:0-2221 GCA_035602665.1 Bryobacteraceae bacterium
ACGGGTTCGGCATCGGGCAGGCTGGCTTCGGCGGCGGTCATTTCCACCTGCTCGCAACAGATCTGTTGCTGGCGGCCGAAGGGTCTCCAGCATTGCGCGGTGACGTGGCAATCGAGAAGCGGGTCGGAGGCGGCGCGCACGCGCACGATGATGGCGCGGTGGGGATGCTCCTGCATGACCTGGCCCAGGGTCTGCGGGATCGCGGATGCGGCGGCGTCGTCATCGGCCAGAACGATGACGGTCATGGCGCAGGCTCGCAGGACGCCGTGAGCGTCGGCGGGCGCGGAGTCCTTGCCGAGGGTGGCCCAGAGCGAGTGCAGGTCCTTCAGAATCTTTTCGGGCGTTACGACCGCGGTCACGGGTTCCTCCAGGCGTGGCCGTGGCGCGCGAGCATTTCGTCCGCGGCCTTCGGGCCCCAGGAGCCGGCGGCGTAGTTCGGATATTCGAATTGCTGGGCGGGCCAGGAATTGAGGAGCGGCTCGACGATGGTCCAGCTGGCCTCGACCGCGTCCTGGCGAATGTAGAGCGTGGAATCGCCGAGCATCGCATCGAGCAGAAGCGTCTCGTAGGCGCTAGGCTCGCGGGCTCCGAAGCTGGCTCCGTAATCGAAATCCATGGAGACGGGACGGAGGCGCATGCCCTGGCCCGGTTGCTTGGAAACGAAGCGCAGGGAGAGGCCTTCCTCGGGTTGGATTCGGATGATGAGGAGGTCGGGGTCGATCGGCGTGCCGTTTTCGCCGCCGCTGAAGGGCGCGTGCGGGGCGGCGTTGAAGTGGATGGCGATGTCGGTGACCTGGCGCGGCAGGCGCTTGCCGGTCCTCAAGTAGAACGGCACGCCGGCCCAGCGCCAGTTCTCGACGTACAGAGTTACGGCGGCGTAGGTCACGGTTTGGGAATCCGTCTTGACGCCGGGCTCCTGGCGATAGCCGGGGACGTCGGCTCCGCCGATGTGGGCCGGGCCGTACTGGCCGGGGACGGCGTTGGTGGCGACATCCTCCGGCTTCATGATGCGCACGGAGCGGAGGAGTTTGGCGCGCTCGTCGCGCACGGCGTTGGCCTCGTAGACGGCGGGCGGTTCCATTCCGATGGTCGATAGAATTTGCAGGAGGTGGTTCTGGATCATGTCGCGGAGCGCGCCCGCTTCCTCGTAGTAAGCTCCCCGGCCTTCGACACCGATCGACTCGGCGGCGGTGATCTGGACCTGGCTGATGTAGCGGCGGTTCCAGATGGGCTCGAAGATTCCGTTGGCGAATCGGAAGGCGAAGATGTTCTGGACGGTTTCTTTGCCGAGGTAGTGATCGATGCGGTAGATGCTGGGCTCGGGGAACACGCGGCCGAGCGCTTCGTTCAGCTCGATGGCGGTGGCGAGGTTGTGGCCGAAGGGCTTTTCGATCACGAGGCGGCGCCAGCCGTTGCCGTGTGCCAGGCCGGCCGCTCCGATGCCCTGGGCGGCGGTCTCGTAGAGGCTCGGCTGGAGCGAGAGGTAGAAGAGCACGTTGCCGCCGGTCTCGAAACGCTTCTCGACTTCCGCCAGTTTCTCGCCGATGCTCTTGTAGAGAGCGGGATCGCCGGTGTCGCCGGGGACGTAGAACAGGGTATTGGCGAAGGATTTCCAGATCTCTTCGTCGAGCGGGTTCTCGCTGGGGAATTCGGTGAGCGCGGCGTGCATTTTGTCGCGGAATTGCTCGTCGCTCATGGGCGAGCGCGAGGTGCCGATCAGGGCGAAGCCGGGCGGGAGCCGGCGCTCGGAGGCGAGGCTGTAGAGCGCGGGCATCAGCTTGCGGCGGGTGAGGTCGCCGTGGGCTCCGAAGATGACGATGGCGCATGGCGGGACGCGCCGTTCGAAGCGGAGAGAATCCTGAAATGGGTTGCCCAGTGCCATTGGTCACAAGGTAGCATGCTTGTCGCCTTCGGCGACGAGCTTGTCGATGGTCGATGGTGGATGGTGGATGGTGGCGGGGATTGGTGGCGCTTCGCGGGCGGGTGGAGGGTCGATGGTGGAACGGCGCTCGTCGCCTTTGGCTCCTCGCGGGTCGATGGTGGATGGTGGATGGTCGATGGTGGGGTCCCGGTGGTGGGACGCATCTTCATCAAAGTGCTTGGGTTGTGCGCGGCTGGGTTCGTGGTGAAATTCTTGATTTTTGAGTTGGGCGTCGAGGAGCTTTAGCGTGCGGCGGAGCTCGGCGCTGAGGCGGGTTTCGTGGCGGTGGAGGCTTTCGAG
>DATNLV010000466.1:0-4344 GCA_035602665.1 Bryobacteraceae bacterium
CACCGACCCCAGGCGACAACAAAACGAGCATTCAACACCGACAACGCCATACAATCGATCAAGGCAAGGCACACCACAGTACACGGCACCCTCACCAAGAACACACCATGAACCGCACGATCATCGACGTACTAAAAAAAGGCAGTCTCGAACTCTTCCACTCAGACATGCTCCGCTGGCTCATGGACGAGACCGAGGAACACCGCCACAAACGAGCCTTCCTCAACCTACTCGCGACCACCCTCAGCACCAAAGGATTCCCCAACCTGAGCGACGCGCTCAAGGCCTCACCGACCTACACCGCAATCACCGAATTCCTCCACCGCCAAGAACGCACCGACATCGAAATCCAATTCCCCAACCACCAACCCTTCGTCATCGAAAACAAAACCAAAAGCCTCGGCACCATCGAACAACTCGACAGGTATGCAGCCTACGGCACGCAACCCATAGCCCTAGGATTCACCGCCGCACTGTTTCCCACACAAACCACATACCCAGTCCTCGACTACCACGACATCCTCGCCGCGCTCAACCAACTCGTCCCAGCGAACGACCGCTGGGGCACCCTCATCAGCGAGTATCGCGACTTCCTCACCCGCGAACTCAACATCCTCGACCACATCACCCACCGCGCAACCCACGACAACGCACCATCAACACCGGTCATCCAAAAAGAAGAGCAGCTCAACTACCGCGACAACGACAAACGCGTCCTGCAGTACTACTACCTCGCAGGCTTCCGCCAACACCTCACCAGCAACGGCATACCAGAAACAAACTGGGAACTCGGCAAGCACGAGATCAGCGGCGTATGGATCGCAACCAAGATCCCACTCGCACTCACGCCAACATTCAGCAACCTCACGACACGCCACAGCGCCACCCTCTGCCTACAACTCGAACTCCACAACGCGCTCTTCTCCACCGACGACAAGCCCGCCGGCGAGTTCCAACTACGCACAACATCCGGCAACGCCGCCGCCCTCGCCACCGACTGCCGCACGCACCTCCCACAAACCACAGGGCAGTGGTTCCCCTGCACGCGAGCCGGACGCACCAACAAGCTCTTCGGCGCGCCACTCTACGAAACAGACCTTGCTTACGACCGCCTCGAGGACCGCCTCCGTGCGTTCGCACAACCCTTCTGCGCCCTCTAAAAGACACTCCCCGCCAAGAGGCGAGCCCAACGCGCGGCCTGGCCCGGTCCTTTCACGCAAGCACGCCTGCCGCCACGTCCTTGCCTACAGCGCAACTACCTGGACCCGGTGAACGTGTGCCGGTACGCGACCGCATCAGCAACACTCGGCGCGGAATTCTCCGTCCAGGGGTTCCCGGACGAGCGGCGTTCGAGGCACTCGCGCAAGAACATCGCCGCACCCTCTGGTGTTCCTCGAATGCAACCCGAACGGCCAGTGGCTCTGGGTGGAGAACATGACGGGGCTCCCGATTGGTCAGGCTATCGCGCAGGAGTTCATGTCCGCTCACGAGGGCACGGATGGACAAGGTCACCTGGAGATAGAGACAACGCCGTTATGAAGCACATCTCACGGCGCACCGGTGTCTATTGAGGAGACTGGACTCGCGCGTTGCACGTCACAGCGCGTCACAGCGCATTGCCCGTAAGTGTATGAGGAATTGGTAGCGCTAACGGGAATCGAACCCGTATTTAAGCCTTGAGAGGGCTCCGTCCTAACCGTTAGACGATAGCGCCTTCCGCCAGACCAACATAACACAATCCGGGCCTGGAATATGCCGACATGGTGGCCGCGCGCGCGCCTAGTCCCTCTTCTCCGCCACCCAGTACACCTCTTGCTTCACCGCCTCCTTCGCGAACCCGGCGCGCTCCAGAATGCCCTTCGCGTTCTCGATCATCTCGGGATTGCCGCAGGCGTACGCCGTCGTATCGCCGGGCGTGAATCCCAGCCCGTCCAGGTGCTTGCGCGCGACGTCCTCGGCTCGGCCACGCTCGCCCGTCCAGGCAGGATCTTCCCAGACCCGGCTCAGCGTCGGAATGTAGGTGAACCACGGGTAGCGCCGCGCGAGCGAGGAAAGCTCGTCGCAGTAGCCCAGTTCGCGCGCGAGGCTGGCGCCTTCGAGCAGCGCGACGCGATCGGGCATTTCTTTGCCTTCGTCGTGGCGCGCGCCCAGCTCCCGCACCATGCTGACGAAGGGCGCCACGCCGGTCACGGTCGCGATCATGAAATGGTTCGGCCGCCCACTCGCCTGGTCGAACACGAATCGCCCCTTCGCGAGCTTCCGCACCTGGACCTCGCCGCCCACCGGGATCTCGTAGAGGTGCGGCGAAAGGTGGCCGCCGCGGACCAGTTCGAGGAAGAACTCCATCTCGCCCTCGCGCGGGGAGGACGCGATCGAGTACGGGCGCTCGATCAGCCGCTCGGGCCCCGGCAGCCCCACCGCCGCATACTGCCCGGGCGTGAAGCAGATCTTCTCCGCCGGGCGCAGGCGCACGATCCACAGGTCCGAGCTGATGTCCCGCCGCGAAGTGACCACCGCCGCTACGTGCTTATCGTCCATGATTCCTTCCGGATGTGCCGGCGCGCGGCCACAAAGACGTCCCGAAGCATCTCCGCGGTCAGTTTGCCGGTCTGCGTATTCTGCTGGCTGGGGTGATAGGAGGCGAGGAGCAGCGGCTGGCCCGGCGCGGTGACGTGCGCGGCGCCGTGTCCGAACGGAAACTGGGAGCGCCGCCGGATGGCGCCCCGGTCCTGAAGGATCCCGAGGTACGCTTCGAACGCGATCTTCCCGAGCGCCACCACCGCCGCCAGATGCGCCAGCGCGTCGAGCTCGCGCTCCATGTACGGCCGGCAGTTCCGGAATTCTTCCGGCAGCGGCTTGTTCGCGGGCGGGGCGCAGCGGACGGCCGCCGTGACCCAGGCGTCGTGGAGCGTCAGGCCGTCGTCCCGCGAAACGCTCTGAGACTGCGACGCGAATCCCGTTTCGTACATCGCGCGGAAGAGGAAATCGCCCGAGCGGTCGCCCGTGAAGACGCGGCCTGTTCGGTTGCCTCCGTGCGCCGCCGGCGCCAGGCCGATCACGAGCAGATGCGCCTGGGGATCGCCGAACGACGGCACCGGGCGGCCCCAGTAATCACACTCGCGATAGGCGCGTCGCTTGGTGCGCGCCACCTCCTCGCGCCAGGCTGTAAGGCGCGGGCACTTACGGCAGGCGATTACTTCCTGTTCGATCCGGGCGAGAGTCTGCGAAGGCGCCATCCCTTTCCATTGTCGCCGAGGTTCCCCTAGGCCGCGCTTTCCTCGGACACCGGAGGGACATGGACGCCGTTGCCGTTCCCGTTGCCGTTGCCGTTGCCATTGCCGTTTCCGACACCCCGAGGCAGGGCCAGGGCTCTTCGCATGTTTTCGATCGACCACTCAAACGCTTGCGGAATCGCGTACGGAAAGGCGTGAAAACCGTTCCCGCCATTGACCGGCGCGGTACAGAACTGCCGCAGGAGCTTGACTAGCGCCGGGTCCCGCCAGCCCTTTTGCACTTCCTCGTCCAGGGTGCGGAGCGCCTCGTCAACCGGCAGCGCCGGCTTGTAGGGGCGGGCCGAAAGCAGGGCGTCGAAAATGTCCGCGACTTGAAGGATGCGGGCCAACAGCGGAATCTGCTCGCCGCGCAGTCCGTCGGGATAGCCGGTGCCGTCCCACTTTTCGTGGTGCCCGCGCACGATGGGCACTACCGCCGCCAGCGTGCGTGCCGGACTGCAGATTTCCACTCCCTTGAGGACGTGCCTCTTCATGATGGGCCATTCCTCGTCGTTGAGCGGTCCGGGTTTGAACAGGATCGCATCCGGAACCGCGACCTTCCCGATGTCGTGCAGGTAGCCGCCGCGATAGAGAGTGATGAGATCCGCGCGAGACAGGCCCAACGCCGCGCCCAGGGAGGTGCTCATGATCGCCAGACGCTCGCAGTGGCCCGCCGTGCGGCTGTCGCGATGCTCGACGGCCTGGGCCAGGGCGATGAGCACGGCATCCGACTCGTCGAGCGAATCGATGGCCTGTTTGTGCCGCAGCATGGCGCGAACCCGAGCCCGGATCAGCGCCGGGGGCGGCGGCTCCATCAGAACCGCGTCCGCGCCCGAAACAATCCCCTCGATCTCCAACTCCTCCCCCTGAATGCTGCTCACCAGAATGATGGGGATGAAACGGGTGTCCGGGCCGGCCTTCACGGCGCGGCAGAACTCCAGGCCGCTCCCTTCGGGCGTGAGGTCGCCCAGGACGATCAGGTCCACTCGTTCAATCTCGAGCAGGATCGAGGCCTCCAGCGCCCGGGAGCACTCGAAGATCCGATAGCCGTCCGCTTTCAGTACCCCCGCCA